>QIEJ01000038.1 GCA_003228585.1 Pseudomonadota bacterium | reverse complement strand
GACAAGGATTGTCACATTTGTTACCTAAACTTGCGCCCTTAACAGGCAATTCGGGTATAAAGTGGCAACCAATCTGAAATCTGACCCGAAAATTCCTTTTTAATAACAACAACTTAAAATCCATTGGGTTGATCCGGAATCTAAATTAGTGCAAATCCGGCGCATAGTCCAACATGGAACGATATTTGCTTGACTTATTAAGTGGTTATGACTTTTTTTTCCAGTAATTGATGATTATCGGTTGCTGACAGGAGAACCCGGGAGATAGCTGAAGTGCCCTGGAAACCGCGAATCATTGTAACAACTCCTTATCCGGAGGATCTGCTTTTTCTTTCGGCCCAGCTTCTCGGTGCCGATTACGACGTTGCTGAATCGATGTCAATGTCTGAGGCTGAGAGAGAGCTTTCACGCTCCATTCCCCATCTCGTTATTATTGACCCTGACCTGAACGGTTTTGACTCTGAATCGTTGAGCCACCTTCTCAAAAGGTTCAGCGGCCATGCGCAGGTCCCAATGCTCTACCTCATTGAAAGAGACCAGCAGGACGCTGTGCATGGCATTATCAGAGAGGGCATTGACGACACCCTGTTGAAGCCTGTCTCATCCCTTGAACTCATCACGAGAACCCGTTCCCTCCTCAGGAACCGGCAACTTCTCGGACAAATTCGTCTTCAGGAGATCTTTCTGCGACGCAGGGGCATGAGGCCATTTACGCCCGTGCACAGTATGCCACACATCCTGCTTTTTGAGAACGAAGGTGAATTCAGAAACCAGATCGCGAACATCGTCCAGAACATGAACTGTTCGCTTACCAAAGCAGATGGCGCTCGTGAGGCCCTCGAGCATGTCAGTCACACCCCACATGATCTGATCATCATGGATCTCCTCTTCCCGGAAAAAGACGGTTTTGATCTCTGCCGATACCTGAAGGGAAATCCTGCTACACGAAATATTCCTCTCCTCATGCTCACCTCGGTTCCCGAGTTGGACAACCGGATACTGGGTTTTGACTTCGGACCGGATGACTATCTCGTCAAGCCCGCACCCGACCTGGAGATCCAGACCAGGATCCGACGCCTCCTTACCAGAAAGTATGGTCACGACAGGATAGAAGCAAATCACCAGATCCTGATACGAGAAAATCTGGCAGACCCCTTCTCGGGATATGCTGGAAAGGAGTATTTTAAGTTTTACCTGCCTGAAATGATCCAATGGGCCCAGGCGGCTGCACTTCCATTTACCCTGTCAACCTTCAAGTTCAGAACCGTTGGGGAACTTCAGAAAGCAGCCCAGGTTCTTGCTCATTCCCTGAGAAATCTCGACACAGTGTTCAGAACAGGAGATCTGGAGCTTGCTCTCGCCCTGCCGGAGACACCCTCCTCCCGAGCCAGACATGCCCATACCCGTATCGTTAAACTGCTTGAAAAAGAGGGGCTGAAGAGAGGTTATTACATGCTTGGGAGCGCCTCGACCCCGGAGGATGGCTGGATTCCGGAAGAGCTGCTTTCCCTGACCGGATATCGCGCCACTGTCGAGACCATCGGACACAGACTCGAGAAGGAAAAAGATACAGGGAAGGTCTTTGTGCTTTCCCAAAACGGCTCCGGGATCAGTCTGGCCCGGAATCTGATATCCGTGGGATTGTCAAACACGGAATCCGTGTCCGTGGAGGACCTGAAAACGAAACAACCGGCACCCTCTGCCCTCCTGATCGTTGAAGGGGACCTGGATACCGCAAAAGAACTGGTTTCCTCAGTCAGAGCATTGCCACACGGTAGAAAGCTCTCGGTCCTTCTGCGATTAGCCGGAACCACAACCGAGGACGAGGACAGGATCCTGTCGGGAATTGTTGACGATTATGTTCCGAGAGACACCGGGATCCCATATTTGGCGCATCGGGCCAGACAGCTGACCAGGGTTTCTGAAGCAACCAGTACCAGGACCCATGTGGAAGGAATTCTGGGCCATCTTGTCAAGATGGCAGAATCCAGTGACCCCACAATGAGGGGGCATACCCAGAGGGTCTCACAGTTGGCATTGAGCCTGGGAGTTCGGCTCAACCTTACCTCCCACGAGCTGGAGATCCTGCGCTGGGGGGCTCTTCTTCACGACATCGGCAAGATCTTCGTTCCGTATCACATTCTCAACAAGCAGGGCATGCTGAATCCAGAGGAGTATGCCGTTGTAAAATCCCATCCAAAAGTCGGATACAATCTTTGTTGCGATATCCCCTTCCTCGAAGGAGCACTGCCGCTCATCAAGCACCACCATGAAAGAGTAGATGGCGGTGGATACCCCGAGGGCCTGACCGGGGATCAGATCCCGCTTCTGGTCCGCCTCCTGACCGTTATAGATGTACACGATTCCCTTCTGACGGGCAGAACCTACAGGGAAGGTTTCGAAAGTGAAGAGGCATCCCGAATCCTCATGAGTGAATCGGACAAGGGTATGTGGGACGGATATCTTGTGGGCGAGTTCATGGAGATGATTGAAGCGAGGTGAATGCAAAAAAAGGAGGAATTTCAACCGCATAGACGACCGGAGTCAAAGCGTCTCTCACCCAGTACTCTTAAAATCAGGCTTCGTTCCTCTTTGCTCCGAACGTCTTTTACCTTAATTTGTTCTGACCTCCGACCTCTGGTCTCTGATCTCTAATAAATCCTGTCAGAAACCCCTTCGGGGAGTGCGCTGCTTTAAACCTTTTCCGGGATTGCCACGTCCTCACACATTTTGTGTGACTCCTCGCAATGACAACGCCTTCCCCCCATACCCCCACACATCCATACAAAAAAAACTCCCAGTCATTATCCCGACCGGGAGTTTTTTTAATGGAGGCGCCACCCGGATTCGAACCGGGGAATAAAGGCTTTGCAGGCCTCTGCCTTACCACTTGGCGATGGCGCCCTTAACCGACTGAAAATACTATTGCCATAACGCAAGCCGAATCCAACGTACTTCATGAACCGCGTGATGGGAGTTTCTAGTTTCTTGTCTCTGGTCTCTAGTTTAACTGCTAACTTCCCAGGAACCAGGAACTCGGGACTCGGAACCCCGGCCCAAGAAGTATTGTCATTTCAGAAAAATACTTCTTGGGCCGGAATACTTCATGACTTCTTCCAGGGATTTCCAATGTTCGGACCGAAAGCAGTTCTGAGGGCATTTTCTGCACCTCGGTTTGGGATCCAGAGGGCACAGAACCCTCATGATAATGGCGTATTTCAGGAGTTTTGAACATTCCGCGCACAGTTCCGAACCACCTTCGATCCGGACTGGAACCCTTTGATACAAAAAATCAAAGGATTCCTTTTCCCTGTCCTTGTGGTGGCTCCGGCAGTACAAGGAAACGAACTTCTCAAGTTTATCCGCATCCGCCTGAAATTCCGAGTTTATCATCATGTGAGGTTTATTATTCTTTTCGACAGGAAAATCCTTGATCAGAGTAAATACTCAGCAAAAAATTTTACCACAGAGAACACAGAGAGCACAGAGAAGTGCTTAAACTATTGGTACTTTCTAAATTAGTTTGACAGGATTAATTTTCACTTGATTCAAACAAAAGAACAACCTCTGTGACCTCTGTGGTTCAAAAAGGGTTCTTTAGCCTGTGAGAAGCTCCAGGGCATTGAGGTCAAGGACCTGGATGATCCCGGGTGACACTTCCTTGACGATCCCGTCCTCCTTGAGCTTGGTCAGCGTCCTCGAGAATGTCTCCACCGCCATCCCCATGCTGGAGGCAGTCTGGCCTTTACCCATGGAAAGCTTGGCCAGTCCTGTCTCCCGGTTCATGTTTGCCAACAGGTAGCGGCTGAGCCGGGATGTGGCATCCATAAGGGACAGTTCCTCCACTTTCATTGAAAGAATCTGCAGAAGCTGGGCCAGATGTGCGATGAGGTTCATAGCCAGCTCCTGGTTGCCGGCCAGCAGGTCAGAAAACCCGGCACTGGGGATAAAAAGCAGGGTTGAATCATCCAGCGCTTCCGCAAAGGCGGGAAACTTTCCATCCGTGTAAAGTGCGGCCTCGGCGAATGAGTTCTCCGCTTTGACAAAATGCAGGATCTGCTCCTTGCCTCCCGGACTTATCTTGATCAACTTGATCTTGCCCTCAACAAGGAGATAAAAACCGTTGGCAGGGTCACCCTCACGGAACAGAACCTCTTTCCTGCCTATTCGAATCGGTCTGGCAACCTTGGCCAGTTCCAAATGAAATTCCCTGGACAGACCCGAGAAAATGGGGAATCTGTCCATCAGGTCCGCTTTCTGTTCCAGGTTCCATCCACTCATAGTAGTCGTCAATTTAACAGCTTCCGGTGCTTTTTGCCATGGCTCACCTATCAGTCATCGTCTTGAATAACGGGGCTCTTGTAACCCGTTTCAAGTTCCAGGTTTTCCTTCGACCCTTCGACGCACTTTGCTTGCTCAGAGTGGTGAGCTTGTCGAACCACAAGCTCAGGACATCTAAAGCTCAATGGTGTGCCCCTCGACGCGGTGCTCTTGCTGACGGCACCTTGCTCCCTTCGACAAGCTCAGGGCAGGCGGGAAACTCGATCACGCCTATGGCGTGACTCGTGTCGTACGGTTACCGAATTTGGCCTGCCACGAGCAAATAAAGGCCCTTCCAGGTTTGGAAGGGCCTTTATGCGTCGAGTGGAGCGGGAAACGGGATTTGAACCCGCGACATCCACGTTGGCAACGTGGCGCTCTACCACTGAGCTACTCCCGCTTTCAGCCGTAATTTATAGCAAAATACCTTTTTGGTATCAAGAGGTTAATCGACACCGGAGCCTATATTTCGACTATTTTATATATTCCAGATTCCAAATTGCAAATTCCAGAACAGGCGCTTGTCATTGCGAGGAGTGACGAAGGAACGACGCGGCAATCTCGTGGAGTAAAGCGACTGCGGCAGTCTCTTATTACTGAGATCGCTTCGCCACCCAAGCAGCTCGCGATGACAATCGTTATTTTTCCGTTCTGCGCCCTATCGCCCATGCTCCCATGCGCCCTATCTCCCCATTGCGAATCTCCGCGCCCCGGCGTCCGCCCTCACGCCCTGTGCCCTATTCACCTCCACTCTCCTCCTTCATACTCCGGGCGTAATCGCGAAAGTAGGTATACCCGGACCACATCGTGGCGACAAAAGCGGCTAAAAAGAGAATCCATCCCAACTCTCTGAATGGGAATCCCCAGACAGGATAGTGCACCAGCAGCGCAATGATTGCCAGAATCTGGAGGGTTGTTTTCAGCTTACCCGGAAAGGTCGCCGGCAGAACCACATTCCGCGACCCCGCGTAGGCTCTGAGACCGGAAACAGCAAATTCCCTCGAGATGATCAGGGCAACCATCCATGCGGGCACGCGATTCAGATGGATCAGCATGATAAGGGCAGAGGCCACAATGATCTTGTCAGCAATGGGGTCTATGAGCATACCGAATTCGCTGACCTGCCCTGTTTTCCTCGCAAAGTAACCGTCAAGCAGATCAGTGATGGCAGCGGCTGAAAAAACCAGAGCTGCTGCTATTCCAAAGGCACGGCTGGGGAAATAAGCAAGGACCAGAAAAACCGGCAGCGAAAAAATGCGGCTTATCGTTAACCAGTTGGGCAACGTGTTCAATTTCATGTTTTAACGAATACAATATTTTGGAGCACTATTTCAACCTTTAACTTTGACAGTGTCGCAAAAAGTCCAGGCGGGACTTTTTGCGAAGCCATCAACTTTAAGTCCTGGTTCATCCGGGAAATGAGTACCTGCTGGATTCCGGATTGCAAATTCCAAATTTCAGATTCCAGATAGATTTCTTATCCAAAATCCAAGACCCAAGATCCAAAATTTTCTCACGCCCGTTCCCTCCGGTCACTCAAGCCGCAAAGGACGCCAAGGAAACCTTAACCCTGGATTAGTCGAATAATGAATTGCCCTTCTTTGCGTGCTTTGCATGAAACAAATTTTTCCTCACGCCCGTTTTCTATTGTGCCATCTTTGTGTCCAAAGTGCCCGTAACTGCGAGGTCCCTGAGTTCCGCCGCCGGCGGGATCGAAGGGGACGTGGCAGTCTTGGGGTCAAGAATAAACTCCCCTCACCAAACCTCTCCCGAGGGAGAGGGATTTCCAGGAAATCAGGTGTTGAGCCTTGCACACAGGGACAAAAGTGAACTTTGATCCATGTATGCAAGGTCTCAACCGACTTTGGTGAGGGGCATGCGCTCTTCTTTGCGAGCTTTGCGGCTTTAGTGAGTCATCACGCCTGCGGCGCGATGGGTGTGACGAACGAGCGTGAGACAGGTTTTCCCTGTGAAACCCTGTGGAGCAGCCTGAAAATGGCTGCGCTGTGGTCCAAGCTCTCATCGTTCTGTGTAATAATCAAAATCCAGTTTTCCCTGGCGGGCTCTGCGTAAGACAAATTGATGCTAAAATGCAATTCAGTTTTTGAAACCGGCATACCTGTAATACCGGTCCATAACCTTCATGACATACCTTTCCGTTTGTGGATAAGGAGGTATTTTTCCGTATTTAATGACCGCGTTGGGACCTGCATTGTATGCCGCCAGAGCCAGCGGGAGGTCGCCTGAGAAACGTTTCATGAGCCCCTTTAAATATTTGGCTCCGCCCATGATGTTCTGTTTCGGGTCCCAGGGATTGCCGACGCCCATGTACTGGATGGTTGCCGGCATAAGCTGCATCAATCCCCGGGCACCTGCACTGGAAACCGCATACTTGTTGTAATCGGATTCCACCTCTATCACTGCCCGGAGGAGAGGCTCCTCCAGATTGTATATCAAGCACGCCTTCCTGACCACAGTGCGGTAAGGATAGTATTTCATCTGTACCTGCCCCAGCCCGGTGCTGCTCTCCCTCAGGTATATTCTGTACCCGGAGTGTTTTGGGTTGTCGGTAAAAGATACGACTCCCCGCTCATCCATATACCGGTAGATATCCGCGCTGACAACCAGAGGGATAAGGCCCAGAGCAGCAAGTACAGCTATAAAGGTGTTAATTTTCTTCATAAAGTGTGACCATTTTGGGTTTTGAAACCTGTGATCTCCTTTAATTTGCCCAATTTTCTGAAATTATACCCTGAATATGCAAAACCAGGACCGGTTTTACGGTAAACGTTTGTCATTGCGAGGAGGGCAACAATCTGTGACCGACGTGGCAATCTCAGGGAACAAAGTGACAGCAGCAGTCCCATATATCCGAGATCGCTACGCTCTCCCAATAATCCGGGTCGCTCGCGATGACAATCGTAATGATTTAGCGACCTGGAGATTTTGCGACTGAGCGATTTTATCACCCGGTCGCCCCGTCGCCTAGTCTCACCGTCGGAATAACTGTTTCCTGTATTCTGTATTTTAAATTAACTCAAAAACCGTTCAATAATGAAATCGGCCACAGCGTCAGGATCATCCAGGGGAAGGACCGGGACATCCAGATCGAGTTCGACATCGCTGGCCACGGCAACGAGGTCAGGATCGTTCTGACCCCCCCTGCTGATCAGACCCGCACCCTTCACATCCCTGAACACCTCGATCTTGGCACGGCGTCCGGCCTTATATCCCTCAACCAGAAGAATGTCCACATCACGAAAGTATTTTTCAACTATATTTTCCAGAGGAAGTTCCATTTCCGTTTTCTGGACGAGGGCAAGCTCATCAGGGGAAGAAATAACCGTGAGTTGGGCTCCCGCCCTGGTAAACCGCCATGAATCAGCCCCTTCATGATCAAATTTCAATCGGTGACTGGTGTGCTTCAGGGCTCCTACCCTGAACCCTCTCTCCTTCAGACAGCGGATCACCCCCTCCACCAGAGTGGTTTTCCCCGTTCCAGATGGAGCGACGAACAGGACGATCGGGATCACAGGGCCTCCTTGATCCTGGCCGCGATCTTCCGATTGAAGCCCTTGAGGGAAGCCAGATCATCGATGGGGGCCGCCTTTATCTCCTCAATGGATCTGAAGCGGGTCAAAAGTGCTCTGCGCCTTTTCGGTCCCACTCCATTGATCCCATCCAATGTGCTGAGCAGATCGACTCTGGTTCTTTTTTTCCTGTGTCCGTTAACAGCGAAACGGTGTGCCTCGTCCCGGAGCATCTGGAGAAGATGAAGGGCTTTCGAGTGCTGCGCAAGCCGTTTGGGATTGGATCGACCCGGGATGTAAATCTCATCCACGGCTCTGCTGCCTTCCCTTTTTTT
The DNA here is from genome assembly GCA_003228585.1 of Pseudomonadota bacterium. Taxonomy (GTDB): domain Bacteria; phylum BMS3Abin14; class BMS3Abin14; order BMS3Abin14; family BMS3Abin14; genus SZUA-204. The sequence goes on along the minus strand of QIEJ01000038.1, from coordinate 26,324 downwards.
GGCAGCCTTTGCTTTTGATATAGCCGCCAGAGGCAGATCCCGCACCGGGAGGTCTTGCACGATCCTTTCAACCCTGGATAGCTGTCCCTTGCCGCCGTCAACAAGGAGAAGATCGGGTACCTTGAGTTGTTCCGACGCTGACCCTGAAAACCGGCGGGTCAGAACCTCCTCAAGGGCAGCATAATCATCCCCTGGAGTCAAGGACCCCTTAATGGAAAAGAGGCGATAGTCCCTTTTGACCAGATCCCCGTTCTCCCAGACAACCAGGCTCCCATAGGCCAGTTGCCCTGATGTGTGAGAGACGTCCACACATTCAATCCTCCGTGGGGGCACAGGCAGGCCAAGGGAATGGGCGATCTCGGAGGTGATGTCCGCCGCCTCAGATCGTTTTGCCTCATTTGACTTCAGAGCCTGTCTGGCGTTCTCATTTGCCAACTGGATCAGTCCGACACCTTTGCCTCTGAAAGGCTTCTGTATCCTGACTTTATGTCCCGCGATCTGAGAGAGGACTTCCTGGTGCTCCATGGCGAACTCCAGACCAATGGGGAAAAGGACTCGGGGAGGAATATGGACATCCTTTCTGTAATGGGTAGATATAAAAGCCTCAAACGATTCCTCAGCACCGAACTGACCGGACAAAACCATCTCCCGCCTTCCCACAATAAGACCGGACCTTATAAAGAGACATACCATCACAGTTATTATATTTGAGGCACCGTAGCCGAGGACGTCCAGGTTGTCGCCAGGATCACCTACCGCATGCTGCCCCTCAAGCACGCTGTAGATCGCCTGGATCCGGTCCCTCAAACGGGCCGCCTCTTCATACCTCTGCTGTGAGGACAACCGGTTCATCTCACTCTCCATGGATCGGGCGATCTTTTTCCCTTTACCTTTCAGAAAATCGACAAGACCATCGACGATCTTGCGATAGTCCTCACTGCCTATCTCCTTCCCGCACGGCCCCGTACATCGGCTCATCTGAAAATCCAGGCAGGGCCGTCCTGAACGGCTCCGCCCGCCAGGTTCCGGACCTTTGCAGCGGCGTAATGGAAACGCACGATGAAGGTAGTTCATTGTTTCCCTGGCCGAACCGACATCCGTAAACGGCCCGAAGTAGAGGCTCCCTTCCCTGTGGGGACGCCGGGTGATCTCCAGCCTCGGGTAGTCCTCCTGAACGGTGATGCGGAAATAGGGGTAGCTCTTGTCGTCCTTGAGCTCGATATTGAACCGTGGGCGGCAGGTCTTTATTAGATTGCTCTCCATCAGGAGAGCCTCCCTCTCCGACCCGGCCACAATAATTTCCACTGAATCAATATGGGTGACCAAAAGAGCGGTCCGCCCAACCTGGCGGCCCGTAAAGTATTGTCTGACCCTCCTTCGCAGGTTCTTGGCTTTACCGACATAGAGCGGCTGTCCACCTGCGTCCCGGTATACGTAGACACCGGGGTTCGTGGGCAGGTATTTCAGCTGTGATGTGAGTTTATCGCCCATGCGCCCTATCTCACCCTCCTCGTGTCCCCGCGTCTCCGTGTCTGTTTCTTTGCCCTGCCGCCCTTTGAGGCCTTTGAGGATACAATGCGGGGCTGTGAGCCCATCATGATCTGGCGTTCCCTGAGCTGTTTTATTCTGTCCCTGAGCTCAGCTGCTCTCTCGAACTCCAGTGTCTCCGCTGACTCCTTCATCTCCTTTTCAAGGGAATCGATGGTCCCGTCCATGTCGCCTGGAGCCACATCATCGTCGCCAATGGGAACTGTTACATAATCCGCTTCCTCAATGGAAGATAGAATGTCGTGGATCCGTGTTTTCACAGTCTCAGGTGTGATGCCGTGTTTCTCGTTGTACGCGGACTGGACAGCTCTTCTTCTTCCGGTTTCCGCAAGAGCCTTTCTGATGGAATTGGTCATCACATCAGCATACAACACTGCCAAGGAGTCGAGGTTTCTGGCTGCCCTTCCAATGGTCTGGATCAGGGATGTTTCGGACCTGAGAAAACCTTCCCTGTCGGCGTCCATAATAGCCACAAGGGCAACCTCCGGAATATCCAGACCCTCCCTGAGCAGGTTAATGCCCACCAGAACGTCAAAAAGACCGATTCTCAGATCACGAATGATCTGAACCCTTTCGAGGGTCTCGATATCCGAGTGAAGATATCTGACCTTGATACCCAACTCCTCGAGGTAGGTCGTCAGGTCCTCCGCCATCCTCTTTGTCAGGGTGGTGACCATGGCCCTGTTACCAACTGCGGAAACCTCCCTGATCCGGGCAACAAGATCATCAACCTGGTTAGTCGCCGGATTTACAATAACCACGGGGTCAAGCAGTCCCGTTGGCCTGATCACCTGCTCGATTACTTCGCCACCGGTTTTCTCCAGTTCATAGGGACCAGGAGTCGCGGATACGTATATCTCATGTCGATCAATGGCTTCGAACTCCTCGAATTTGAGGGGACGATTGTCGAAAGCCGAGGGCAGGCGAAACCCATACTCCACAAGAGTAGCCTTCCGTGAGTGATCTCCCTTGTACATGGCACGGATCTGGGGCACCGTCTGATGGCTTTCGTCCAGAATGATTAAAGCGTCATCGGGAAAATAATCCAGAAGGGTGGGAGGAGGTTCTCCCTCTTTTCGTCTGGTGAAATGTCGGGAATAGTTCTCAATCCCCTTGCAGTATCCTATTACCTGCATCATCTCCAAATCGAATGCGGTTCTCTCAGCTATCCTCTGCGCCTCCAGGAGACGGCCGCGGGATCGAAAGTATTGGACCCGGCCCTCAAGCTCCTTCTCGATACTGAGCAACGCCCCCTTCATCACATCATCCGGGATAACATAGTGGCTTGCGGGGAAAATACTGACCTCGTCGACCTCCCTTGAGACCTTCATGGTCAAAGGGTCAAGGTAGGCGAGGCGCTCGATCTCATCATCAAAAAGCTCAATCCTGAGGCCGTTTTCCTCGTATGCGGGGAAAAGATCCACGACCTCACCCCTCACCCTGAAGGTTCCCCTGGAAAAATCCAGGTCATTCCTCTCGTAGCGCATATTGACCAGTTTCGATAATATTTCTTTCCTTGTGATCTTCTCCCCCACCTGGAATCTCGCGAGCATGTCCCTGTACGTCTCAGGTGATCCCAGACCGAAGATACAGGAAACAGACGAGACGACCACGACATCCGGGCGTGTTAGAAGGGATCGAGTGGCCGAATGCCGCAGGCGGTCGATGATCTCGTTAATAGAGCTGTCTTTCTCAATAAAGGTGTCGGTCTGGGGAACGTAGGCTTCCGGCTGATAGTAATCGTAATACGAAACAAAGTATTCAACGGCATTCTCAGGGAAGAACCCCTTGAACTCGTGATACAACTGGGCCGCCAGTGTCTTGTTGTGGGCTATTATGAGGGTGGGGCGATTGACCGCGGCTATGACGTTGGCCAGGGTAAAAGTTTTGCCTGAGCCTGTGACGCCGAGAAGAACCTGATGCAGCCTGTTGTCATTGACGCCGTTGAGCAGGGCCTCTATGGCTTGCGGTTGATCCCCTCGAGGCGAAAAATCGGAGACAAGGTTGAATTTCAACCCCTTTACCTTCCAAGCAGGAAAACTACGGCTCCGTCATCGAAGCCAACAGCGATATCCGTTCTGTCATCACCGTTAAAATCCCCCGGACACAGGTTTGTGACCAGTTTCTGATTACCAGTAGTGATGTGGACGCTTCTCAAAACAGTTTTTTCCAGGTAGAAAATAGAAAGGCTCTTCTGTGTTTCATCCGGAGCGATGATCTCCACATATCCGTCGTCGTTGAAATCACCTACGACTGCAGTTTCCATTACGCGGTCTTCCAGATGGGTGGATATCTTACCCTTGAGGGTAAAACGCGTTTCAGGCAGCAGGGGGTAAAACACTTCTAGTGTACCTTTTCCTGAGGGGTCGGACACTGCCATGATAAACTTCTGATCAGAGTTACCCAGGCCGGAAACTGCGATGGGCTGAATCCACACATTTCCGTTAATGACAGGACCGGTGCGGTCAACAATGATCCTTCTTCTCGAGTATTTCAGAATCTGCAACCTGGAACCCACCCCCTCCTCAGTGGTGGTAACGACAACCTCCATCTCTCCATCCTCATTGATATCGGCAAGAATTGGTGTCAGGCCTTCGAACACCACTGGCGACTTGACCTTGAACTCCGTCACCAGTTTGATGAGGCTGCCGTCCCAGGTGAATACAGCCAGTCCCTGTGCTTCTATTTTGTCTCCGAGACGCTCCATTGAGAATTTATCGGTGGGCAGAGAAAAGGCAACCGCCTCCTTCCTCCCGTCACCGTCGAGATCACCGACAGTGATCCGCGTGTCAGGCAGCAACACAGTCCTGCTGCTTGTTCTGACAAAGTTCGTCCCGAGAATGACGGTAAACTGTCCCTTTTCGTTCACACCTATGATCTCATCGTTGCCATCACCGTCCATATCGGTTGAGACGGGTGATGTTAACCGGGAAAAACCCCGCGATAGCTGTGTTGTTTTGCCGGTCCAGGGGTGAATCCATATCAGGTTCCCGTCATCATCAACACTGACGATCCCTACAGGAAAACCGCTAGCGGGTCTTTCCAGAACCACCGGCGGAGAGTCTGGTGAGAGATTCACGACGAAGGAGACCTTCCTGATATTCCCTCGATCCAGCGTGAGGACCCTGAGGACCCCTTCATTGGTGAGAACAACGGCTTCGTCGCTCCCATCACCATTCAGGTCACCCGAGACCAGCCACTTCGGTACGGTTGCGAGCCTTGTCCGGACGGTTTTGGTGGTCTTGAAACTGCTCCTGGACTTAACAAGAGGATTCCCGTCTATGGGTCCGCGGACCAGAGTCCAATCGGTCTCGGGCGGCACGTTATAGACCGGCTCATAGGCCCATGAAAACCCGGCTGTTCCGAAAAGCAGCAGAAGGGCAGTAAAAATTGCGCCACTATTCCTCGCCATCAAAGGCTTTCCCTTTCCACCTTACCCTTGGACTTTGAACCCTCACCCTAACCCTCATATCCCGATCCCAGATAGGCCTTGATAACTTTGGGATTCTGGCGGATCTGCTCGGGCAAACCCTCAGCAATCTTCTCCCCGTGATCCAGGACAATAATCCGGTCAGAAATGCGCATGATCAGCTTCATGTCGTGCTCAATGAGGAGAATGGATATGCCGCTGCCCCTGATGCTCTCAATCAGTTCCATGAGCTTTTCCGTCTCCAGGGGATTCATGCCCGCAGCAGGTTCGTCCAGGAGGAGGAGAAATGGATCCGTGGCCAGTGCCCGGGCAATTTCGAGGCGCCTCTGGACACCATAAGGGAGGTTCTTCGCCAGCTCGTTGATAAAAGGCTCCAAACCAACGTTCTGCAATAGCAGGTGGCTCTCACCAACAATAGCCCGCTCTTCGGCACGGGTCTTAGGCCCTCTGAAGATTGCCCCTATTACTCCTGCATGGGTGCGGCAGTGCCTTCCAACCATTATATTCTCAAGGGCGGTCATGTTCTGAAAAAGGCGGATGTTCTGGAAGGTCCTGGCCATACCTCGTTTTGTTATTACATTGGGTTTGAGCCCGGTGATACGTGTCGGGTTTTCCCCTGGAGGAATCAGATGCACATCACCCTCAGTCGGAGGAAAGATGCCGGTAATGCAGTTAAAGATCGTTGTTTTGCCGGCACCGTTGGGGCCGATGAGAGCCACGATCTCGCTCTTGTTCACGTCGAGATCCACCCTGTCGACAGCCTTCAGGCCGCCGAAGTTCATTGTCAGGGAGGTGATGTCAATAACTTTATTCATGGTATTCATATGTGCGCCGCACGTTGGAGATGATCCCCTGTGGCCGGAAGACCATCATCAGGACCATGGCCGCACCGAAGATCAACATCCTGTACTGCGAGAACGCTCGAAGCTCCTCGGGCAGCAGGATGAGGATGAAGGCCCCGAGAATGACACCCAGAATGGACCCCATCCCACCCAGAACGACGATGGAGAGGATGATGGCGGATTCCAGGAAAGTGAAGCTGGCCGGGTTAATGAACCTGGTTTTGGCGGCGAAGATCACGCCCATCATCCCGGCCCATGTGGCGCCGAGGGCAAAGGCGGCGAGCTTGGTTTTCATCTTGTCGATGCCCATTGCCTGACAGGCGATCTCATCCTCACGAAGCGCCAGCCACGATCGTCCCAACCGCGAGTTCTGCAGACGTTCCACAACAAAGATCGTGAATATCGCGAGGGCTATCATCAGGTAGTACATCAAGACAAGTCCCTGGCTTCGATTTGATACCAGGCCGAAGAACGAGGGCATGGGAATATTGGCGATACCACTGGGCCCAAAGGAGAACTTGTTCCAGTTCTCGAGGATCAGGCGGACTATCTCGCCAAAACCCAGTGTTACAATGGCAAGGTAGTCCCCCCTCAACCTCAGGACGGGGATGCCCAGCAGGATCCCGAAGACGGCCCCCACAACCGCTCCCAGCGGTAATGCGATCCAGAATCCCACACCATAATGATAATTCAAAAGGGCATAGGTGTAGGCCCCTACTGCATAAAACGCCACATAACCCAGATCCAGCAGCCCCGCAAGCCCGACGACGATGTTCAGTCCGAGTCCCAGAACGACATATATCATCGCATTGGTCATTACATTAACGCGGTAATCGGAAACAACTAATGGAAAAATCGCTGCCAGCAAGAGGACGGTCCCGCAGAAAGGTATCAGGTATTTCTTTTCGGCGATGAGCTTCTGGTTCCAGGTAACCTTGCCGCTGTCCTCGGGCTTTTTTTCCTTTCGGTCCATCATGTACCGCCAGAGGTAGGAGAGGATGAATACCCCTGCCCCGACGTAAACCATATTGGCCCACCTCCAATGGACGGTCTTCTCCACGGTATTCACCCTGATCACCATGATGGGAAAGGTGAGGAGTATGAACCAGATAGAGAGGAATATGGACTGTTTAAGATCTTTCACAACGATTTTTCATGTTTTTCGTCAAATTAATGATGACTTCGCAAAAAGTCATCAATGCACCCCGCATGGGGTGCCCAGATCAATGACCGATGATGCAAGTCATTGATCTGTAAGGAAAGCGAAAACCGCGCTTTTCGCTTTCCGAGGAGCAGAAAGTCCCGCTCGGACTTTTTGCGACACTGTCAATAATGAGATCAGATCTTCTGTGACCTGGATTTTCCGAGGATCCCCTCCGGCCGGAAAATGAGGATGAGCACAAGGAGCCCGAAGGCAAACACATCCTCATAGTCGCTTGAGATGTAACCGGTGGCGAAAGCCTCCGTCCAGCCGAGCACTAGAGAACCCAGAACGGCGCCGGGTACCGATCCTATACCGCCCAGGACCGCCGCGGTGAACGCCTTGATCCCTGCTATAAAACCAATGTAAAAGTTGATCTGGCCTATGTGAGAGGCGATGAGAACGCCGCCCACAGCCGCCAGGGTCGACCCGATAATAAATGTTGTGGAAATAATCCGGTTGACGTTGATCCCTGCCAGCATGGCCATCGTCCTGTCCTGGGCCGTGGCTCTCATCGCCTTTCCCATGCGTGTGAACTTTATTAGACAGGTAAGGGCAACCATGGATACAGTTGTAACCGTCACAATAACCACCTGGGAAGAACTGAAAATATGTTCATATGGTTTCATGAAACCGAATTCGGGAATCAGGGAGGGGAAGGGCAGAAAGTCCGAGGTCTGCGCCAGAAGAACGTAATTCTGAAGGAAGATCGACATGCCGATGGCGCTGATAAGCGGGCTGAGCCTCGGGGCCTGGCGCAGGGGTCTGTATGCGATCTTCTCAACGGTGAACCCGTAGGCACCCGCGTAGATGACAGCCACCACCATTGCCAGAGCCAGGACCGCCAACCCCTTGAAGCCGGCCATGGTGAGAAGACTTGCCACGATAAGTGCCGTGAAGGCACCGATCATATAGATCTCACCGTGGGCAAAATTGATCAGCTCGATGATACCGTAAACCATCGTATACCCGAGGGCAATCAGGGCATAGATGGATCCACGCGTCAATCCACTGAGAAAGAGTTCGAAGAAATATTCCATAGAGATCTGTAATCTGCCAGCTTGATGTTTCTTGAGCTGTTAACAAAAAACAGGGGAGAGAAGCATTCCCTCCTCTCCCCTGTTTATGTGCAGGGACCTAACAGTTACTTCTGTTCGACATATTTGCCGTTGACCACCCTGTACATGGAAAATCCTACGCCGATAGCGTCACCCTTATCATCAAAGGAGATGGAACCGACTGGCGTATCGACATACGTACTTTTCAGCACTTTCTCGATAGCGTCATATTCCGTGGAACCGGCCTCCTCAATGGCGTTGAGAAGTGCCATAGTGGCTGCGTAACCCTCTTTGAAAAAGGCGCCTGGATCTTCACCACCGTAGGCGTCCTTGTGGGCCTTGACAGCGGCCTGGTATAGCGGCAGATCGGACACGTCCATGGGACCGGAAGCGTAAACACCTTCAGCATACTTACCGGCAACCTTGATGAATGTCACGTCCTTGACACCGTCGTCCGAGACGAAATACGTGTCCATCTTCTTCTTGCGCATCTGCGTCACGATCTTTGACGCCTCCGGATGATAGCCTCCATAAATGACGGCGTCTGCTCCGGAACGCTTGATCTTGTCAACAATGGCGCTGTAATCAACGGCGCCGGGGGTGATCCCCTCGAACAGCACCGCCTCGACTCCCGGTGTCTTCTCCACATTCATCTTGGCAAATTCCGCATACCCCTTGCCGTAATCGCCCTTGTCATGAATGATGGCTATCTTCTTGGCGCCGAGGGTTTCCACCGTAAATTTCACACCAAGCGCGGCCTGTTTGTCGTCCGAAGCAATTGTGCGATAGAAGTTGGGATAATCACCGCTCTGGGTCAGGCCCGGGTTGGTGGCCGATGGTGAAATGACAATAATTCCAGCGTCCTTGTAGATCCCGAGAGCCGCTTTAGTGGCCCCTGAACATACGTGCCCTACAACAACGACGGCGCCGTCGGACACCAGCTTGGTGGCCGTGTTTGCCGCCACCTCCGGTTTACAGACATCATCCTCAACGAGGAGCTCGACCTGCTTACCGAGGATGCCGCCCTTGGCGTTGACATCCTTCACGACCAGTTCAGCGGCGCGAACACTCGGGATCCCATAAGACGCCAGGTCACCGCTGTGCGGACCGGCAACGCCCACCTTGATAGTCTGTACAGCTTCTTCCTTTTTCGTGCAACCGGTGATCATAAGCGCCATGACCATCATGGCAACAACAGCGATACACATAACCCTTCTCATCTAAACACCTCCTTGGTATTAGAAAGCACCCCTAGTGGAGCGATCCGGCAGATCCCCCACCAAAAGGGAAAACTGCAATATGTATTTTTTTGCATCAGCGGCTTTTTAGGTGAACCCAATAACTAACCTTTACATTTGACGGAGTCAATAAAAACCGTACCCCTGAAACCCCCTCTACCCCGACCAAAGTCAGGTTCCCGGCGGTTTTTCGAAAGGCTCTTAAATTCCCAGATAGGCTTTTTTGACATCCTCGTTGGCCGCAAGGCGGGCAGCTGAATCAACAAGGGTAATAATTCCATTCTCCATGACATATCCGCGGTTAGCCAGTTTCAAGGCCATATTCGCATTCTGCTCGACGAGGAAAATGGTCGTGCCGTGCTCCTCGTTGATCTTTCTGATGATGTCAAAAATACGCTCAACGATAATGGGAGCCAGACCCAGTGAAGGTTCGTCCAGAAGCATCAGTTTGGGGCGGGCCATAAGTGCGCGGGAGATGGCCAGCATCTGTTGTTCTCCTCCACTGAGGGTGCCGCCGGCCTGTCCCCGGCGCTCCGCAAGGATAGGAAACAGATCGAATACGTACTCCAGATCCTTTCTGATGCCATCTTTATCCTTGCGAAGGAATGCTCCGATGTCCAGGTTCTCCCTGACGGTCAAACCGGGGAAGATGCGGCGACCCTCCGGGGCTTGTGAGATCCCCATGGCGACTATCCGGTCGGGAGATTGATTATGAATGGGCTCATTCAGGAAAAAGATCTCACCCTCACGGGGCGGCACCACTCCGGATATGGACATCAGGGTGGTGGTTTTGCCGGCTCCGTTGGCGCCGATAAGGGTGATAATCTCCCCTTCGGCGACCTCAATACTCACGCCCTTTAAAGCCTGAATATTGCCGTAATAAGTGTGGATGTCGACTATTCTCAGCATTTTTCTTTATCTATTAAGGTTTTTGGCAGGTTGGTTCAGGATAAATTAACCCAGATATCCAATATGGTCAATTGCCGTCAGCTTGTCATCAAATAGAATACCTTCACCAGTGTCAGGCCCTGCGGTGGTGCTTTCCTGGGGGAGTTTTTCCTGGAGCGCGAATCAAGGATACCCCTCACGTCCTCAGGATTAAGTCTTCCCAGCCCGACCTCGACAAGAGCTCCCGTCAGGTTCCTCACCATGTGCTTAAGAAAACCATCCGCCTCGAAGGTCAGCGTCAGGATGTCCTGCTCCCGGACAACATCGATCCTCCTCAGATCTCTGACGGTGGTTCCCTCATCCCCGGCAGATTTAAATGCCGCAAAATCCTTCTTCCCGATGAGATAAGATGCCCCGATTTTCATTGCTTCATCGTCAAGGGGCCGGCGAACGTGCCATACTCGATCCCTGAGAAGGGCCGTTGGTTGCGACCTGTTCAGGATATCGTATCGGTAATGCTTTCCGGTGGCACTGTATTGGGCGTGAAATTCCTCAGGGGCCTCCCGACATTTTATGACCCTGACATCAGGAGGCAGTAGACTGTTCAGACCCATCATCACGTTCTCAGGTGGTATTCCCCTGCTGACATCACAGTGCATGACCTGACCCAGGGCATGCACGCCGGCATCGGTTCTCCCCGAGGCTTTGGCCCTCACAGACGCCCCCATCATCTCTGCCAGCGCCTTTTCTACAGTTCCCTGAATCGTTCTCAGGCCGGGCTGGATCTGCCATCCGTGAAACTGTGAACCGTCATACTCGAGGGTCAGGATCAAACGCATCCGGCGCCTATAAGGTCATCTGCAGGCCGGCCAGTATCGTAACCCACAAGATCAGGATAACAAGGGCAGAGGTCTCCCGCCCGGTCCAGGAGAGCTGCTTCATGCTTGTACGCCTCTGGCCCGGCACATAACCTCTTGCCTCCAATGCCGTTGCCAGTTCGTCGGCGCGCCTGAAAACACTGGCAAAAACCGGCAGAAGGATCGACATCAGGGTGTGCGCTTTCCTCTTTAAACCTCCCCTTCCGAAATCGGCCCCTCTTGACCTCTGAGCCTTCCAGACCCTTTGCGTCTCCTCTGAAAGAACCGGGATGAACCTGATGGACATCATCATCATGAGAGAAAAGTCCTGAACCGGAAATCTCAACTTTTCCAACGGAGAGAGGATGGATTCCATACCGCGCGTAATCTCAAGCGGTGTTGTTGTATGCGTCAGAAGCGCCGAGAGCGCAATGACCACCAGAAGCCGCCAGGAGATCAGTCCTCCCCTTTCAAGTCCCTCATAGGTGATGGACAGGTAATTCAAGGGGGAATGGACAAAGATCGGCTCACCTTGCGTGAAGAAAAGATGGAGAATTGCCGTAAACAGAAACAGCCAGATGAAAAAGCGAAGACTCCGCAGGAAATAAACCAGCGGTATCCTTGAAAACCTGATTCCCGTCAGAATAAAAAGGGTATGAAAGACAATGGCCCCGGGATTGCTTACGGCGAAGGTCACACCCATTAAAAGTCCAAGAGCCACTATCTTGAATCTGGGATCAAGACTGTGGACTATAGACTCTGCGGGAAAATAGTTGCCGAGGGTGATATCCTGAAGCAAACGCATTTTTATTGCCGATCCGAGCGAAGTCATTGCGAGGAGTCACGCCGACGATGTGACGACGTGGCAATCTCAGGGAGCATAGCGACCGCAGCAGTCTCAACTTTCTGGGATCGCCACGCTCCCACGTAATTCAGGTCACTCGCGATGACAACCGCGAAGTTCCCATTCCACTTTAACCTTTCCACCCTGCCCTGAGCCTGCCGAAGGGTTTCCACTCGCCCAAAGGACGCTTACAGGTATTTCTCCGCCAGTATCTCCGCTATCTGGACGGCGTTAGTCGCGGCTCCCTTTCTCAGCTGATCCCCTACCACCCAGAAGACCAGGCCGTTCCGGGTAGAGATATCTTTTCTGATCCTGCCGACATAACAGGTATCTCCGCCCGCAGTGTAAATGGGCATGGGGTATCTGTTGTCCGCCGGTTCATCCAGAACTTCCACTCCGGGAGCCTCCGCCAGAAGTTCCCTGGCTTTTTCGGGATGTATCTCGCGCTCTGTTTCTATACTGACCGCCTCCGAGTGGGCCGTTAAAACAGGCACCCTCACACAGGTAGCAGAGACATTGATATCATCATCGTGAAGCATCTTCCTTGTTTCATTGTGCATTTTCATCTCTTCCCTGGTATATCCATTCTCGGAGAAAGAGTCGATGTGGGGAATGACATTGAACAGGAGGGGGTACTGAAAGGCGCTGCCCTCGAAGGGCTTACCGGACACCCAGTCCCTGGTCTGCTTTTTGAGTTCTTCCATAGCCTTCGCACCGGCACCGCTCGCGGACTGGTAGCTTGACACAACCACCCGTTTGATCCTGGAGTAATCGTGAAGCGGTTTGAGAGCCACAATCATGATTATGGTAGTACAGTTGGGGTTGGCGATAATACCCCGATCCGTATAGTGAGCGATATCATCAGGGTTTACCTCAGGAACAACCAGAGGAATGTCCGGCTCCATCCTGAAGACCGACGAATTGTCGACAACGACGGCCCCGGCATCCACAGCGGCAGGAGCGAACTCCTGGCTTCTCCCGCCACCCGCCGAAAAGAAGGCGATATCCACACCACTGAAGGAGTCCCTTGTCAGTTCCTGAACAGGGACGTCCTCCCCCTTCCACTTGAGTACCTTGCCCACGGATCGGGAGGAGGCCAGATAGCGTATATCGCCTACCGGGAAATCACGCTCCTCCAGAACTCTGATCATCAGATCTCCAACGGCGCCGGTGGCGCCTGTTACAGCGACGGTAAATTCTTTTCTACTCATTCGTTGGTGCCCCCTCTGTCGTGTTAAATGTTAAAATTCCAGAAAAAGCGCTTGTCACTGCGAGGCGTTTGGCGACCGAAGCAGTCTCACCAAGCTGGGATTGCTTCACGAACCAGCGGGTTCGCAATGACTGCTCTTGTCCCGCAATTCCCGGGAAACATAACGTCAAGAGACGTTCGGAGCAAAGAGGAACGAACCCTGAAGTTCCGGGTGAGAGAGGCTTTGACTTCGAATGTCTCTGCGATGGATGATCTTTTCCGGGCCGTAGATGACGTGTCAGGGACGACCGCATTAAAACAGTGTCCGTAGGCTGCGGATAGCTTGTCGGGTCCGGTGCTCATTCTCAACGAGAGCATACCGCACAAAACCGTCTCCACCTTCCCCAAAACCGATGCCAGGAGCGACGGCGACTTTTGTCTTCTCGAGGACCATCAATGAAAAATCCAGGCTGCCCATCTCACGAAACTGTTCCGGGATAGGCGCCCAGACGAACATGGTGGCTTTGGGTTTACTGACTTTCCACCCGATGCGGTTCAGGCCGTCGACGAGAACGTCCCGTCTGCTCCGGTAGGCTTCAACGGTGTCCCTGACACAGTCATCGGGACCATTAAGTGCGATTATGGAGGCGATCTGGATGGGTTGAAACATTCCGTAGTCCAGATAACTCTTGATGCGGACCAACGCCCCGACCATCCTCGGGTTGCCGACGACAAACCCCACCCTCCAGCCAGGCATGTTGTAGCTCTTGGAAAGAGTGAAGATCTCCACGCACATGTCCTTGGCGCCCGGTATCTCGAGGATACTCGGGGCCTTGTAGCCGTCAAAGACCAGGTCGGCATAGGCCAGGTCATGGACGACAAGCAGTTCGTATTCCCGGGCCAGAGCCACGACCTTCTCGAAGAAACCGAGTTCGACTGTGCCTGTCGTGGGATTATTGGGATAGTTGAGGATCAACATTTTAGGCCGGGGCCATACATCCTTGACCGCCCTCTCAATGCGGGCAAGGAACTCATCCTCATCCCCCAGTATCGGGACGCTTCTGACATCGGCATTTGAGATGACCGCGCTGTAAAAATGGATGGGATAGCAGGGATCCGGAACCATGACGACGTCTCCCGGAGCGGTTACAGCGAGGATCAGATGGGAGATCCCCTCTTTGGAGCCGATGGTGGCAACCACCTCACTGTCAGGGTCAAGACTGACACCGTATCGCCGGTCGTACCAGTCGGACATGGCTGCCCTGAGCTTATGGATCCCGCGGGAGACTGAGTAACGGTGATTCCTGGGGTCCCTGGCGGCCGAGATCAGTTTATCCACTATGTGTTGGGGCGTGGGCAGATCCGGGTTTCCCATGCCGAAATCCACGATGTCTTCTCCCCTGACACGCGCCTGGTGTTTTTGTTCATTGACGATGTTGAAAACGTAAGGGGGAAGCCTTTTGATTCTGTAGAACTCTTCCATTTGGAACCTCGCATTTAATTAGTACTAAGGACTGATGGACTAAGTACTAAGGTTTTCCCTAGCACCCAGTACATAGCACATAGTACTTTTTTAAAACAAAATCGATATCTATCACCACCATAAAATGGTGTCAATTATAACTCAGTACTATGTACTAAGTACTGAGTACTAAGATCCGGGGATTAAGAACTATGTGCCGGGAACCTGGCACCTTTTGAAGTCATTGAGGACATTGGTAGTCAGTGATTCGTAGGCATGCCCTTTGGGCAGGAAGGTAACTTTTCTGCTGCCATCACGGTACTCCAGACAGATCAGGAGATTTTCCTCGGGAACTGCCTGGGGCTCCCGGTCTATCCATTCAATGATCAGTACGCTTTCACCATGAATCGTATCTCTGTATCCGGTAGAATCGAGATCCTCACGTCCATTAACCCTGTACAGATCCAGATGAAACAGCTCCATTTCCCGGCAGGGATAACTCTGGAGGATCGTATAGGTAGGGCTGGAAACAACGAACCCTTCCTGGAGCTCCATTCCTGCAGCCACGCCCCTGACAAAGGTCGTCTTCCCTGCGCCTAAAGGACCCATCAGACCGATGACTGCACCTGCAAAGACATGACGGCCCAGGGTCACCCCGAGATCTACCATCATTTCAGCATCAGGGACGTGGACGGGTCCTTGAGCGCTCATCCTCCGAGGGAGGCCAGAGCCTCAATAACCTCACGTTTGCCGACAATGCCCGCCACATGCCCGTTTTCCATGACAGGAAGAAAATGAACCCCGTCCTCCGTCATCAGCGTGGCGATGTCAGACAGGTTGGTATCAGGGTTGATGGTAATCGGGTCCCTGGAATAGATATCCTCAACCTGGCTGGCCAACATTCTGTGAAGTTCCTCCTTGAAATGGTCCGAGCTCTCGAGGTAGATGACCGCATCGAAGATAGAGACAACCGTCGGTAAATGCAGGTTTTTTTCCTTTGCAATCAGATCACTCTCGGTAACGACCCCGAGGATTTTTCCCTTCTTATTGACAACGACGGCGCCAGATATATGCTTACGTGTAAAGAGACGCGCCAGCTCTTCCACTCCCATTTCCGGTGTAATGGTAAGAAAGGATTTGTTCATCATTTTAGAGGCTTTCAGCATTATTTATTCCCCATTCAAAAAAGAATTTTTCAGGGTATCTTTCAGTGTCGGTCCTATGAATTCAAGTAAATCTCCGGCCGTCATGCTGTGCTCGGTGGATGCGTCTGCTGCTGCATCGCCTGCCAGGCCATGAAGGTAAACCGATGCCAGAGCACTGTTAAGAGGGTCCACTCCCCTCGCCAATAGAGCCCCTATCATTCCCGTAAGCACATCTCCCGTTCCGGCAGAAGCCATACCAGGATTCCCGGTCATATTTACATGGTATTTGCCATCCGGGCTGGCCACAATTGTTCTGGCTCCCTTCAAGACAACAACGCAGCCGGAATTTCTGGAGCACTCCACAGCAGTTCCCACCCTGTCAGCCTGAACAGCTTCCAGGCTGATGTCCATGAGCCTTGCCATTTCCCCGGGGTGGGGGGTCAGGATCGTCAGGTCTCCCCTGGGTTTCAGTAACTCCAGACCGCCGGCAATAGCATTAAGCGCATCCGCGTCCACAACCGCAGGGAAACCCGGCCATGAGAGAATCTCTCTGACGAGTCCGGTTGTCTCCTCGTGTACTGTGAGACCTGGTCCTATTGCGAGGGCATCACGTTCCCTGATTAGCTTTTCGAGTGCTTTCACGCCCCGGGTTGAGAGGGATCCGACCTCTGTTTCGGGTAAGGGTGTTGTCATGACTTCAATAGCAGCTGCATCAACCGAAGTGATGGCGGAGGACGGCAGAGCCAGGGTGACAAGTCCCGCACCAGTCCTGAGAGCTGCTTTGGCGGCGAGAATCCCTGCTCCGATCTTGCCCGTGGATCCTGAGCAAACCAGCAGGTGTCCATAGGTGCCCTTGTGGGAATCTCCCCATCTCGGCGCAAACAGCGGCCTCAATATTCCAGGCCCTATCAGTTCTCCGGGCAACGGGGTCCCCTCAACGGCCGCAAACGGGATACCAATGTCCGCAACGACGATTTCGCCGGCAAAATCGGCGCCGGGAAAGAGAATTATACCCAGTTTTGGAAATGCCAATGTCACGGTGACGTCGGCCGTTACAGTTTCGCCCATGGGAATCCCTGTTTCTCCGTTGAGGCCAGATGGTATATCGACAGCCATCACCAGACCGGGACAGGAGTTAATCGCCCGAACGCATTCCGCAAACAATCCGTCAATCTCCCTCTGAAGACCTGTCCCGAACAGAGCGTCAATGGCCAGATCCGACTCCTCGAACCTTTTCCGGACCCTCTCCATGTTTGTCCCGGCGGAGATCACCCTGACGGGAACACCTTGCTTCCCAATAATCCTCAGTTGGACCCTGGCGTCCCCTGAAAATGCGCTCCTGGGCGCCGCAAGGAACACCATAACCTCATGACCCCTGTCGTGAAGATGGCGGGCGGCAACCATGCCGTCACCGCCGTTATTGCCGGGCCCACACAGGATGCTGATCCTGAGGTGTTCCCCGGTGAGACGATTACCAACCTCCTCAACGAGGGAAAGCCCTGCATTTTCCATCAGAACCATTGAGGGAATCCCGAGCCCCTCTATGGCTCTGCGGTCTATTTCCCTCATCTGTGACGGGGTAACGAGGATCAAATCATCTCTCCAGGATGACCACCGCAATGGAGCAGTCATTTGAATGGGTCAGACTCAGATGTATGGTCTCAACCTTCATGGAGTCAGCGATCTCTTTCGCCCTGTCCCTGAGAACGATGTATGGCTTCCCCGACTCCTCGTTTCGCACCATGACGTCATTCCATGTCATTCCATCGCTGAGCCCTTTACCAAGCGCCTTGAACAATGCCTCCTTGGCCGCAAAGCGGGCTGCCAGGTGAACGTGCGTCTCGCCCTTGTTTTTAGAGTACTCCAGCTCCTCCTCGGTAAATACACGGTCCTCAACCTTCTCGGCCCATTTCATGAGCATTTCCTGCATACGCATGTTAAGAACGTTGTCTATACCGACTCCGACGATCATGACACCCCTCCTATAGCTCTCCTCATCTCTCGAACAGCCCCTTCCATCCCAACCATCAAGGCCCTCGCCACGATGCTGTGCCCGATGTTGACCTCTACGATCTCGGGAATCTGGACAATACGCCTCACGTTCCGGTAGTCCAGGCCGTGTCCCGCAACGACTTCCAGCTTCAGTTTTCTGCCGATCTTGGCAGCATCGAGGACCCTCTGGTATTCAGACTCTGCACTCTCTCGTGTTTTGGCGTCGGCATA
Organism: Pseudomonadota bacterium; assembly: GCA_003228585.1. GTDB lineage: Bacteria > BMS3Abin14 > BMS3Abin14 > BMS3Abin14 > BMS3Abin14 > SZUA-204. Next base: position 8,399 of record QIEJ01000038.1, on the reverse strand, counting down.
TTTCCCGGTGTGTATCTCAATGGCATTGGCACCGACCCGATGGCTTGCCTTGACCTGATCGACATCGGGATCGACAAACAGGCTCACACGGATATCGGCATCCTGGAGGAGTCTCGCGGCCTTCTTCAGGTATTCGAGATTCATGGCGACCTCGAGTCCACCCTCGGTAGTCAGTTCATCCCTTCGTTCCGGAACGAGGGTGACCGTGTCGGGCTTGATCTCGAGGGCAATCTTGACCATCTCCTGAGTAGAGGCCATCTCCAGGTTCAATCCGGTTTTGACCGTTCTCCTCAGAATTGTGAGGTCGCGATCCTGTATGTGCCTTCTGTCTTCCCTCAAGTGCACGATTATCCCGTCGCAGCCGGCAAGTTCGGCGAGAACCGCAGCTTCAACGGGGTCAGGAACCTGAACCATCCTTGCCTGCCTCACTGTAGCCACATGGTCAACGTTAACGCCCAGTCTGGTATAGCCTGCTCCGTTACTCATCTGACTTACTCCTTGCTAGTGTTCAGTCCAGGGTCCCGCGCTCCGGGCGTCCTTAATCCGTGAATGTCCATGTTTCTTATCCAAAATCCAAGATCCAAAAGAAAGCGATTTTCATTGCGAGGAGCAACGAGGCTAAACGAGAGCGACGTGGCAATCTCAGGGAGCAAAGCGACCGAAGCAGTCTCATTTTGACGAGATTGCTTCACACACCAACCAGTTCGCAATGACGATCGTTTGTTCCTCTTCCCTCAGTCCCCGTGTCCCCGCGCCTGCTCTTCTCCCCCTCGCCCATGCGCCCTATCCTCGCGTCGCCCAGTCGCCGGGTCGCTGGGTCGATCATTCGATGACGCCCCCAAGATGCTCAGCCAAAGCGCTGCAGATATGATCAGAAACGCTTTTGACCAGTTCCTCTGAAGCGCACGAAACCGTTACTCTGAGAAGAGGTTCTGTACCTGAATACCGCAGACTGAGGAGATGATCGTTGCCCATGGCCTCCATGGCCTCCTTTAAGATCTGATCATACCAGGGCTGGTCCTCAAGGGACGGTTTACTCTCCACCCTGAGGTTTCTCATAAGCTGCGGATACCTTTTCCACCCTTTCCTGAGATCAGCGAGAGTCTTCCCGGTCTCCACCATGACCCTGAGAACCTGCAGCGCTGTAATGATACCGTCTCCGGTTGTGCTGTGATCGAGAAAGATCAGGTGTCCAGAGGGCTCACCTCCAAGTCTTGCCCCTGACCTCAGCATTTCTTCGAGGACATACCTGTCACCCACAGCTGTTCTGGTCAGTGCAATATCCCTTTCCCGGAAGGCTGTCTCCAGACCCATGTTTGTCATGATGGTACCGATTATTGAGCGGTTTACCATCTCACCGGCGTTTCCCATTCTTTCAGCGCACAGAAAAAGGATGTCGTCGCCGTCCACAATACTGCCTGAGGAATCACAGAGGATAGCACGATCACCATCGCCATCCAGGGCAATTCCTATGTCGGCTCCTGTTTCAAGCACCTTGGCGACCATGATCTCAGGGTTGGTGGAACCGCAACCCCGGTTAATATTCATCCCATCGGGGCTATTTCCGATACTTACAATATCCCCGCCGAGTTCCGACAGGATTGATGGAGCCACTTTATAGGCGGCTCCATTGGAGCAATCCACAACGATCTTGATGCCATCCAGAGTCATTTCCCTGGGAATGGTTGACTTGGCATAGACGATATACCTGCCGCCTGCATCATCGAGGCGATAGGCACGTCCCACCGCGCCATGTGTCGGCCTTGCCGGGGAACTGGCCTCCATAAGCTCCTCGATTTCGGCCTCCTTCTCATCCGGCAGCTTCATACCGTCCCCCCCGAACAGTTTAATTCCATTGTCCTGAAAGGGATTGTGTGAAGCGGAAATAACTATACCCGCATCGGCCCTCATGGAACGCGCGATGAACGCGATAGCCGGTGCAGGAAGAGGTCCAACGAGATACACGTCAGTGCCCATGGAGCATATCCCCGACATGAGAGCCGATTCGATCATATATCCGGAAAGGCGAGTGTCCTTTCCGATAATGATCTTGGGTTTTTCCTTCAGATTTTGAAAAAAGGTCCCCGCCGCCATACCAAGCTTCAGAGCGATCTCCGGCACCATGGGGGGGCGGTTAGCCTCCCCCCGGATGCCATCTGTCCCAAAGTATTTTCTTTTTTTTACAGTCATTTATGTCTACTCTTTCATTGTTTACATTAACAATTAAACCCTACTTTTTTCCCGGATCCTCTTTCAGTGCTTCCTGCATGGTCACCGGAACTGTGACCATGACGGTTGAATCGCCCACCGGGTGGATCTTGGGGTCCGGCATCAAAATGGGTAACCGGGCACTGACTGCCTCAATAGCTTCATCGATCTGCAGTGGAGCTGTCCTGACTGTTGTCAGACCACTGATGGCTGACCTGGGACCCTTTAACTCCACATATTTCGGTTTCACTCCGGGAGGCCCAGCTATGTATCCTTCAGCGGGCTTGCCCTGGATAACCGGCTCCACCAGAAGCTTCCTGTTCAATGTCTTCTCAAGTTGTATGCTGATGGAGGATGGGCTTATCCTCGTAACAGTAGTCCTTTCGGGCACGTCGAGGTCTGCGGTGTAAAGTTCAAAGGTTGTCTCCCCCTCCACTGCCCCGGTCAGGTCCAGGGGGATGGTGATCCCCAACTGGGAAATCTTCGATACAAATCTCCTGGGGCCCGAAAAACGGACATCTACGCGCTCTACCAGACCCGCTACTACTTCGAGGTCCGAAGGCAGGTTGTGAAGCACGACGGGTATCCCCAGGCTGGTCTCCATCTCGTTCCCGCCGGTTCCTCTGGATATAATGACCCAGAGAATCAGGGCGAGGAAAAGGGAGATGAGCTTAAGAGACAGGTTTTTTTTCAGCACGGAAAGCAATACGCAGCCTCTCCCACCATCCTCTGGCCGATGGCGGGGTCTTGATCCCGGCCATGGCTTTTTCCAGCATTCTCTTGAGTTCGTCCACTTCCAGCCGTGAGAAGAGCTTTCCCTCGAAGGCTGTGGATATCTTTCCTGTTTCCTCGGAAATGACCACAACCACGGCATCAGTCTCCTCTGTAAGGCCAAGAGCTGCCCTGTGCCTGGTCCCGAGGATCTTCTCCAGGCGCGGATTCAGAGTCAGGGGAAGAAAGCACCTTGCCGCGGCTACCTTGCCACCACTGATAATCACCGCGCCATCGTGGATCGGGGAAAATGGCATGAAAATGGAAACAAGCAGGTCCCTGCCGACAGTCCCGTTGATGGCTGTTCCCTTCTCAACATAATTCTTCAGGCCTGTGGATCGCTCAATAACCATCAGGGCGCCGATCCGCTTGTTGGACAGGGCGGCCGCCGCCTTGACAACCTCCTCGATCAGGTGTTTCTGCTCACCGGGGTTGGCTCCCGTGAGCGGGTTGGTACCGACCAGAGCCAGGGCCGTCCTGATCTCATTCTGGAAAAGGATGACGATGATGATGACGATGGAGCCGAGGAAATTTTCCAGAATCCAACCGAAAGTGTTCAGTTCGGTACCTCGGGCAAACAGATAAGCAACACCCAGGATCATGAGCCCGGCAAGTATCTGAACCGCTCTGGTCCCACGGATAAGGAGGAGGATCCAGTACAGGACAACGGCGACAGCGACGATGTCCAGGACATCCTGCCATCGCATTCCTCTGAGTAATTCCAGTGCTGAGACTATCAGGTGGTCCATCTCTTAACCTGATCGCAGATTTTCGCGGCTTTCACTGTTTGGGCAACATCGTGAACCCGGACAATATCCGCGCCTCCCATGATTGCCGCAGCAGCAGCAGCAATGGAGCCGATCAACCTGTTCCGGACGTCATCGCCCAGATAGTGACCGATAAAGGACTTGCGTGAAACACCAATGAGCACAGGCGTGCCAAGAGATCTTAATTCACCGGCCCTGGCGATGAGTTCCATGTTGTGTTCAGGCATCTTTCCAAAGCCGATACCGGGATCGACGCACAACTTTTCCCTGGGAATCCCGTTTTCCTCAGCTTTTCTCACCGCCTCGTTCAGATACCTGAATATGTCAGCCATGAGATCATCGTAGCTGATCTCATCCTGCATTGTTTCCGGCCGGCCTGTCGTATGCATGAGGATTACCGAAGCTCCGGCCGCCGACGCCACTGTCGGCATTTCACTGTCAAAATTCATTCCGCTGATATCGTTGACTATCGAGGCACCTGACGCCAGGGCCCGCTCGGCAACCTCAGCTTTGGTTGTGTCGATACAGATGTATTTACATCCCCTTTCCGCGAGTTCCTCAATAACCGGGACGACCCTGCTGCTCTCGGTTTCAGGGCTGACTTGAAGGGCCCCCGGCCTGGTCGATTCACCTCCTACATCTACTATGTCAGCTCCCTCCGCGACCATCTCCATTCCCCTCGCGACAGCCGCTTTCCTGTCCAGATTCTGCCGGGCATCAGAGAAGGAATCGTCCGTGACGTTGAGGACCCCCATGACCAGGGTTTTTCCCTCCTCGAGAAGATCACGGCCGTTGACAACAAATCTCCTTGCGGAACCGTAATCCCCGAGAAGCTCATCTAGCGAGTCTGCCAGATCGCTCAACCCGAAAGGCTGGCCCTTGATCTTTTCGGTGAGCCGGGCGAGATGAATCGGAGTACCCATGATCATGGCCGGGGTGCTTTTCACCTTAAGTCCCGCCGCCTCACTTTTCAGGGCAACGTCTCCGCCAAGAGACAGCATGTCCTGCTTGAGAATAAGAGCGGCTCTCAGGTCCAGATCCTCAATCCGGATCAGAAGCTGTGGGGCCTTCCTTTCCATGATCCGGACACCGCGTGGATGGACTCCCAGGCGGATCATTTCTTCGCGGACACCCTCAGCTGTCAGACGGAGGATTCTCGGCTGTGGAAACATTTGGTTCATCCGGCTGTGCCTCAACCTCCGGGGTGGAGCCCTCCGCGTTGTCTTTCTTTTCCTGGGCCGGCAGCTCTTCACCCTTTATGATGATATCGATCTGAGCACCATCGAGGACTTCTCTTTCCAAAAGGAATTGAGCCAATCGATGCAGGGTGTCAATGTTCTCGGTGATGATTTCCGTCGTCCGTTGGTTGGAGCTGTCAACCAGATTTTTGACCTCTTCATCGATCTTGATGGCCGTGCTCTCACTGTAATCCCTGTGCTGCGCTATCTCACGGCCGAGAAAGATCTGTTCCTCCTTTTTTCCGAAGGTAAGCGGCCCGAGTTCCTCGCTCATCCCCCACTCACAGACCATTTTCCTGGCCAGTTCCGTGGCTCTCTCGATATCGTTGCCTGCCCCGGTTGTAAGATGGCCGAGAACCAGTTCCTCTGCAACCCTGCCTCCCATGAGGATGGTGATCCTGTCGACGAGGTAATCCTTGGGATAGGTGTGACGGTCGTCTATGGGAAGCTGCTGGGTCAGGCCCATGGCTCTACCCCTGGGAATAATGGTCACTTTGTGGATGGGATCCGCCCCGGGAATCATCTTGGCGACAAGGGTGTGACCCGCTTCATGATAGGCGGTTGTTCTCTTCTCCTCATCACTGATGATCATACTTTTTCTCTCGACACCCATGAGAACCTTGTCCTTAGCGTCCTCGAAGTCCTGCATGGCGACCTTCTGTCTTTCCATGCGCGCCGCCAGGAGAGCCGCTTCGTTGACAAGGTTTGCCAGATCCGCCCCGGAGAAGCCGGGGGTACCCCTGGCAACGACCTCAAGATTGACGTCATCATCCATGGGTATTTCCTTGACATGGACGTTGAGGATCCCATGCCTTCCCTTGATATCGGGATTGTGAACCACTATCTGCCGGTCGAAACGTCCAGGTCTCGTCAGAGCTGGATCCAGAACGTCGGGCCGGTTGGTCGCCGCAATGAGGATCACCCCCTCGTTGTCCTCGAAACCATCCATCTCAACGAGAAGCTGGTTCAGCGTCTGCTCTCTTTCATCGTGGCCTCCTCCCAGACCGGCTCCACGATGGCGTCCCACGGCATCGATCTCATCGATGAAGATAATACAGGGAGCGTGTTTCTTGCCCTGTTCGAAAAGGTCCCTGACCCTTGAGGCTCCAACCCCCACAAACATCTCGACAAAGTCCGAGCCACTGATGGAAAAGAAGGGAACATCGGCCTCCCCGGCAATGGCTTTGGCCAGAAGTGTTTTCCCTGTGCCGGGCGGCCCCATGATCAGAACCCCCTTGGGGATCTTTCCGCCTAATCTCTGGAATTTCTGGGGATCTTTGAGGAAATCGATGATCTCGGCCAGCTCCTCCTCGGCCTCATCAACCCCGGCCACATCGTTGAACGTAACCTTCACTGACGAGTCGGAGAAAAGACGGGCCTTCGATTTACCGAAGGAAAGGGCCTTGCTTCCCCCTGCCTGCATCTGCCGCATGAAAAAGATCCAGACCGCGATGAGCAAAAGCATGGGGAACCATGAAACGAAGATTGTCACGTACCATGGACTCTCCTGGGATGGCTTGGCCACTATGCGGACGCCCTGCTCCCGCAAAAATCCCACCAGATCGGGATCCTCGGCGGAATATGATGTGAAATGGGTTCCATCCGTAAATTTACCGCTGATATCCCTCCCCTTCAGAAGGACCTCGTCAACGCCTCCCTCTTCGATCCTTGACAGAAAGTCACTGTAGATGAGTTCCGTAACCGGCTGCGGACGAACGGAAAACAGGTTGTAAAGCAGGATCATAACAAGGGCAATGACGATCCATAATGAAAGATGACGATAGAAGTTGTTCAAGAGCGAGCACCTCCGGCGCTGTTAAAGTTAATGTAATATTGAGTTCCAGGTTCCAGATTCCAGGTTTCAAGACATTGAGCACTGGAAATCAGAAACTGGAAGTCTGTTTCAGATGACGGACTTCTAGGCATCCGGCAATTTTTCCAGTTAAATTAACTATTTATCACATTTTAACATATGTGACAACCTCGGATAAACTGACTGTCGGTATTGTCGGTTATGGCGTAATTTTCCCTATGGTGAAGCCTTGATCCCTTCTATTTTCAGATGAAGGGCCTTTGATGGTACCCCCGAAGCGAGTCTGACCGTCTGGGAGATCTCCAACCCTGCAACCCAGATGATCCTGCCCTCGCTGTCCAGGACGAGAACGATACTATCTCTGTCGTATCGAGGAACCTTTCTGTCCATGAGAAATCGTCTGAGGTTTTTTGGACCCTTCATCCCCAGTGGCCAAAACCGGTCTCCTGGAAGCCTGGTGCGCACCCTCAGAGGAAGCTTAAGCGCTTTTTTGCGTACTAGAACCTCATCACCCTCCGGGAAGCCGGAGTTACCGTTGTAACAGTTCTCATTCGCTGACAAAGTCAACCCCAATTCAGGGATGTCTATTTTTCCAGGAACATTCCACACCCTTTCGGGTATGGATGGGGGATGGTATCGTTTCATCCTCTCCTCGAGGACGATCGCATCCATACCCACAATAAGTTCCACCTCATCGCTGAGCCTTACCCTTCCGCTGTTCCCTTTGGCCAGCAAGCGGGACGTCTCTCGAAGAACGGATCCCTTCGGGTGCGGGATCATGGTATTTTCAAGGATCATCAGAGCGGCTCGCTCCCTCAGCAGAGATGGAACCCTGTCCAATTCACTCCGAGGGATCCCATTACGAGGATCAAAATCCATCTCCCCTGCATAGCGGTTTAGAGCCACCGCTTCCCACCGAGCCATGGCTGATGCAGCGTTTGACACTCTGATCAACTGGTGATGGATATCAGAGTGAAAGGCTTCTTCCATCCCTGGAATAACCACATGTCTGATATGGTTCCTGGAAAAGGAGAGGTCGCGGTTGGATCTGTCCTCAAGAGGACGCAATTTCAGCATGTCACAGTAGCTCGAGAGGGTTTTTCGCCGAATACCCAGGAGTGGTCGGATTATCCGGCCCTCCCTTGATGGAATCGCGCTCATGGAGCGCCAATCCATGCGGCGGGCGGCACGGAAAAGAACCGTTTCGGCCTGATCGTCTGCCTGGTGGGCAGTCAGAATCCAGTCCGACTCCAATCTGTCGGCCGCCTTTTCCAGGAACTGATATCGCAAGACCCTGAGAGCAGCTTCCAGAGATCGGTGTCCGCGGCTCAATGACTGGACCTCGTCACCTTCGAGACGATCTGAAACCATATCGATCCCGAGATCAGAGCACATGGACCGAAGATAAAGAGAATCATCCAGGGACTCCTGTCCCCTGACAGCGTGGTCAAGATGGGCGGCGTCCAGCTTCCCTCTCCGGTGATCCTGGAGTTCCAGAAGAGCATGGAGAAGGGCCATGGAATCAGTTCCTCCGGAAAGAGCCAGGAGCAGGTTGTCACTGGAAGCGACCCCGAGCTTTTCAAGGGTTGTTTCGACTGTTTT
>QIEJ01000241.1 GCA_003228585.1 Pseudomonadota bacterium | reverse complement strand
TTGAATATGTCCAGAACAACCTTACGTTCCTCAAGAAGAACTTCAACCTGAGAAATCCCTCCAGGCAGATCAATGTTATCATCAACCTCATGGAAAAGTGGCTTGCGGACCCGGTACTTCCCAAAGCCGATGAGGATGCCCCATATGCCGATGTCATTGAGGTCGACATGAACACCATAACTGAACCTCTGCTGGCAGCCCCGAACGACCCGGACAATATCGTGACGCTTTCCGAGGCGGCAGGCACAACCATTGATGAGGTCTTCGTCGGGTCCTGCATGACGGACATCACGGACTTCAGGACCGCGGCAAAGATCATGGAGGGTTCACGGATCCCTCCAACCATGAGGTTCTGGGCGGTCCCGCCTGACAGGGAGAGCAACGTCAAGCTCGCCGACGAGGGTGTCCACCAGATCCTGATGTCCTCCGGGGCCAACATCCATGTCCCCGGATGTTCGTTATGCATGGGAAACCAGGGTCAGGTTGCCACCGGTGCAACGGTCCTCTCTACCAGCACCAGGAATTTCGACAACAGAATGGGAACCGGCGCGCAAGTCTATCTGGGATCAACTCATGTGGCTACTATCTGCGCACTCACCGGCAAGATCCCGACGTTGGATGAGTACCGAACCATATACGATGAGAAGATCAGGCCCGTAGAGGATGAGATCGCCATGCCGATGGCGTTTTAGAATCAGTGTCAAGGAAAAGCCCCCCCTCGGCTTTTCCCCCCTCTTTCTTAATCTCTTTCCCGGGATTCGCTCCGGTTCTTGCGCCTGTCCTGTGATGCCTTTGAAATCCGCTCCCTTACCTCCCGCTGAAATCTGACCAGGAACAGGAGGTATCGTGCCGTGTCCTCGGTTGACAGTATCGACCGGACCCTTTCCATGTGTTCCACTTCAATACGGGCCATCTCCTTCCTGTTCTGCTGCAGGCGATCAAGGTACTCGTTTATCTCCTCCGTCAAAGGGCTGTCCGCTTCCAGACTTTCCCTCATCCGTCGGACGAGGCCCCGGTTTTCAGCCTGGATCTTTAGACGTTGTTCATCAGCATCGCGTATTGCGGGGAATAATCTAGCGCTGGTTTCTTCGTTCAGTTCCAGATATTTGGTAAGCTCCCAGGCCCTTAAGGTTTCAAGTTTTTTCCGAACGCGGCTGATGTCCTGTTCGGACGGCAAATCGTTCCAACCGAAGGCGTGTAACGGAATGGAAAATACGAGGACAAGCGACGTACACACTATCGTCAGGAACAGGGAAATTCTGGTTTGCATGATCACACTCTCCTTCTTATCCTTGTCGGGACATCTCATCCAGAACCATCTCCATGGTTCTGAGCGCATCGGTTGTCATACCCAGGTAATCCAGCCCTGAATGCCCGGATGGACCAGACATGAGAACCAGGCCCTCATCCATCGCTTTGAGATCGATATCCAGTGCTGAACTTATATCGGCAACCCTCTGGCCGCCTTCGGACAGAATGTCCGTTTCCATACCCAGTTGTATGAACGATACGGGTTTAAACCTCAGGACCCGGTTTGTTTCAGTGATGGGTGATTTTGCCGGGAAAAGAGCGAAAAGAAGAGCAACTGCCGCCACAGATCCTGCGGCCAGTCCAGTGAGCCGTTTCCATCTGACGGGAAGCGTCCAGGAATGAAACAGACGGAGACGGCCGCCACCCTTTTGCTTCATTTCCTCCATCAAAAGTATCTCGTTCATGATCCTGCCTGGTTGTGATGACCAGTGTTCTTCCCCGGGATCAGGGACACGCAGCACCTTCACTGATTCGAGCAGTGTGTGCTCTTCCTCGCAGTGTTCGCACGCTCTTAAATGCGCGAGGACCCTTTCTCTCTTTTCCGGCGGAAGAGTCCCGGCTGCAAAGGCAGGAAGGCGTGTTTTTATCCATCTGTCGCGGCACTTCACCGCCGGTCACCTCCCACAGCCGCCTTGAGTTTACGCACGGCCTGATGATAGCTGGCCTTGGCCGCTCCAACGGAACAGTTCATGACCCTGGCCACTTCGGTGAAACGGTAGCCCTCGTTGACCCGCAGGACAAGAGCCTCACGCTGCCTGGCAGGAAGGGTGTCTATAGCCTTTTCAAGCATGCTCCGCTCCTGATTACCGGCCACCAGCGAGAAGGCCCCTTCATCCGTGGAATGTATGTTCTCATCAAGTGCAAGGTGACGTCTTCTGCCCTCGTCCCGCACGTAATTGCGAAAGGTGTTGACGGCGATCCTGTAAAGCCAGGTTTTGAAGGACGCCTCCCCACGGAATGAGGCCATAGCCAGGTAGGCCTTGATGAAGCTCTGCTGGGATACTTCCTGCGCATCATGCATATTCCCCGAGAGTCGGTAAAGAAAAGCATAGAGAGCTCTCTGGTGAATCCGGACAAGGTCCTCGAATGCCTCCGAATCTCCATTCCGGGCCTTTTGTGCAAGACTTCGCTCACGGTCCTTTTCCCTTTTTATCTCCATATATCATTGGTTTTCTAGCATATTAGACACAGGCGGGGGGGAAAAGGTTTAACAGAACAACCATAAAAAAGCTCCCGACCGGGAGCTTTTTTATAGTTGGTGGCGGTGCAGGGACTTGAACCCCGGACACTGGGCACTAAGCAGTTGACATATCAACTCTTTTTCCTGTCACCTGTGCTGTTTTGTCGTACTTGTGTCATAGTCACCACTTTCCCGTCCACGACCTCCCTAAGGGAAAGGCCCAGGGGGAATCAGGGGGGGGGGTGTCAAGACAAAGAAAAAGCGGGCCGGAGCCCGCGTTAAAGATTGTCACTATTCCTTAATCACTTCGCTATCTTTCCAAGTTTGGACTAATCCTGGAAGCTTCATTGGACATCCAATAAAATCTCCGAACTCTGGTCTATTCAGCTCAAGTTGTTTTCTAATTTTGTTCTGCGTTCCAGGTGGAAGATCGCCTTTTGAATGCGCAACATAAGTTGATAGTATCCACTCACCTTTATAAAAAAATTCAGCCTTGATGTGTTTAGATCCAGTTATAACAAAACCTGTCTTTTCAGCCTGCCCAGGATCTGCTTCCGCCTTTTCAAGTGCTCTCCTGATTTCTTGGGTTTTATAAACAGTGGAACTCATTTGGCCTCGATGAGCTCACCCAGGATAACTTTCCACTGCCTTGGGAGTGGACCCAGTTTTTCTTCAGAGTTTACTTTTTCATAGAGGCACACAATTTGCTCTCGAAGCATATTGAGTGCGGCCGTTTCAGTCTTCCCGAAACCATACAGATTAACATCGCTGAACGAGGCAGTAACACCATCCTCTTCTTCGAGCACCTCAACATGAATGGGCCGTTTAAGTGAAACCCCGTTTTTGCCCAGGGAATTGATAGGAACAATTCGGGATGTGGTGAGAGGTTCACTTTCAACCGTAGAGGCAAAAGACCTGGAGAGCGCGCGTCCCCTAAGCGCACCATAAAAGGTCACTCTAGTAGAAAAGTCTTTATCTGAAACCTCTCCAGAAGAAATTGAATAAGGTCTTGCTGAAGGTGCACTTTCCAATTCCAAATCAGTAACCCAACTGTCAGCTGAGATAAATGATGATGCTACCCCACTACTGCTGTCAATTATACCAACAGGAATTTTCCATCCGGCAGCCATTTTGCCTTTTTTTTTGTGGGTGGCTTCTACAAAATTTTCAATCCGAACTACTTTTTTTACGGGCTCAGCCATCTATTTATTACTCCGTTTATCAATTTCTTCTAGTATGGCTATATCTGAGTCGCTTAATTTAATGTTATCGCGGTTAGTTACCAAATACCGAGTGTAATTATCAATCATTGCATCGATGATTTTAGACATTATTGTTACTGGTACTACAACCGTAGCCGTGGGGTCTATCACCAACTCACCGGTTGCTTCCAAGCGCTCGCGTTCTTTTTCTGACAGTATGGCTGGCTGTACGTTGGAAAAGGCAAGCAGAAAATCGTTGTGTGAATGGCTGATGTTCAAGTGGTTCGCATATGCAGGCTTTTGATCCTTCGAAAGAACAGGGATGATGCTGACAGGTACTGAATCATCATCTTTTTTTGGTCCAGCAGCCTTTTTGGTACCAGCAGCCTTCTTACTACTAGTGCCCTTTTTTCCAGAACCCTTGGTGTATCCCATGACCTTCCCCCTTGTTATTGTGCGGGTGTTGAGATTAGGTTAGTTGGGCCCGCGTTGTCAAGGTGCCTTTCTGTTCGCAAATATCCACCCTTCGGCTATCATGGTTTTGTGTCATACTTGTGTCATATAAAAAGCCCCCTCCTGCCCGATACTGTAAGAGGGCTTTTCTTTTATCCGTAATAGTTTATCGCCGATTACGGTTATTTCTGTTGGTGGCGGTGCAGGGACTTGAACCCCGGACACTGCGGATATGAGCCGCATGCTCTAACCACCTGAGCTACACCGCCTGAGAACAGAACTAAGTAGCTCTAATTCAATTAAAAGTCAACTTTGCGAAGTGACACCGAGAAAAATCCTGTTAATCCTGTAAATCCTGTCAAAAAAACCTGCTTCGGACAAGATATGTTTCATTGAAACACACTGTCACAATGGGCAAGAAACACTGCGATGAGGATCACCGCCGCGGCGATGTAAAGCAGGCATCCGATCCCCTCGAGGAACTTTTTCTTCGTCTGATTGGGCAGGTTTTCATTCATATTAGCATTAGTTTCTGTGTTCTGGTGTCTGGTTTACGATTCCAGATTCCATATTTCAAATTCCAGAACAACGTGCGGTCATTGCGAGGACTAATGGGACGAAGCAATCTCATGGAGCGAAGCGACATTGGCAGTCTCGAATTTTCGGGATTGCTTCACAAGCCAACCAGTTCGCAATGACAACCGCTGCTCATGGTTCTTCTCTTCGTACTTCGTACAAAAATTCTGGCACCTGCAACCCGAGACTCGGGACCCGGGACCTGAATAAGGTTCACCCTACAAGCGCTTGTGCGTATGCCTCAGGATCAAAAGGAACCAGATCCTCGATCCCCTCCCCCATGCCGACATACCTTACGGGAAGCCCAAGCTCACCTGCAATGGGCACGAGGATGCCGCCCCTGGCTGACCCGTCCATCTTCGTGAGGATAATCCCCGTCACCCCAACGACCTCGGTAAATGTTCTGGCCTGGATCAATGCATTCTGACCTGTTGTCGCGTCCAGCACAAGGATCACCTCGTGTGGGGCTCCATCGATCACCCTGGAGGCCACTGTGGATATTTTCCCCAGTTCCTTCATCAGGGGCTTTTTGGTGTGGAGCCTGCCCGCCGTGTCCACAAGCACAGTATTTACCTTTTTTGCCAAGGCTTTATTCAGGGCATCGTGGACCACCGCCGCGGGATCGCCCCCATCCTGCCCCCGATGATAGAGGGCTCCCGACCTTTGAGCCCACACTTCGAGCTGTTCCGCAGCAGCCGCCCTGTAGGTATCACCCGCGACCACCATGACCTTTTGCCCTCGATTCCGGAATATTTTCGCAAGTTTCCCTATGCTGGTCGTCTTCCCGGTTCCATTGACCCCGACCATGAGAAGGACGTGGGGAAGGGTGCTCTCCACATCAGGCGGCTTTCCGAGGATCTCGATATTCTCCTGGACAATTCCGCCGACAGCCCCGGCTATCCATCGGGCGAGAAAAGATTTGAGGCCCTCCTCGCTCCAAACATCAGTCCGGGCTGACGTCTTTTTCAGATCCTCGATAATCCTCGTGGTATAGGTTATCCCCACGTCGGCCTGAATCAGGATATCCTCGATGTCCTCAAGGTCCTCTGGATCGATAGCCTTTCTTGTGCCAAATACCGACCTGATCCGGCTCATGATGGAACCACGGCTCTTTTCGAGACCCTTTGTGTAGATTGCTTTATCGAAGCTTTTTGTCATGGAGAATTCTTATACGGGAGATTTTTCAATAAATAAAGTAGTCAGTATGAAAACGAGTGCGCTGGGTGTTACGGTTGTCATCGCGAGCGACCCGATTTATTTGGGAGTGTGGCGATCCCGGGAAAATGGGACTGTCGAAGTCGCTGCGCTCCATGGGATTGCTTCGTCCCGTTGATCCTCGCAATGACAAACGCTCTGTTTGAGTTTTGGATTTTGGATCTTGGATTTTGGATTGAATATGGAATATGGAATGTTCCCGGGCTGCAGCCGCATAGAACCGTTCAAATAAGCGCCCTGATCGCAGGTACAGTCTCCATCAACACCCGCAACCCCTGCGGCTGAATGCCGGTCCTGTCCTGAACAAGCACCAGGAACGTCCCGTCCTCCACTGGAACCATGGTGAAAATATTGAGATCCGATGTGATGGAGACAGCTGAGAGGCTTCGACTGTTCTCGACATTCTCGACGTTCTCGACAATCTTCTCCATGAGTTGAAAGAGGATCCCGTGATGGGCTCCTGCCAGACGGATCTCATAGGAGCTCCCATTGGTGAACTGTTCAATGGTTTCCCCGTCATCATCCACAAAGGCAGCGCCTACAGCCCCGGAGGCCTTTTCAACTATGTCCTCGAGAAGTTTTCTGAAGGACATCAGGCAACATCTTTCATACGGACGGAGACGACCTGTGAAACCCCCGGCTCTCTCATGGTTATTCCGTAGAGGACATCAGCTGATTCCATAGTCAGCTTGTTGTGGGTAATGATGAGGAACTGAAAATCCTTCGAAAGATCCTTGATGATGGCGGCGAAATTACCAAGGTTGTCATCATCCAGGGGGGCGTCGACCTCATCAAGGATACAGAACGGACTCGGTTTGGCCAGGAACATCGAGAGTATCATCGTCAGGCTCACCAGCGCTTTCTCGCCGCCGGAGAGAAGCTGCATGTTTTTCAGTTTCTTGCCCGGTGGTTTGACCTGTATCTCCACCCCCGAGTTGAGGGGATCGGTCTCATCCAGAAGAACTAACTCTCCGCTGCCACCGGCGAAAAGAACGGGGAACAGCTTTGAAAAGTTCTCATTCACCTCCTTGAAGGTCGTCAGAAACCTTTCCTTGCTTGTGCGATTTATCTTCCGGATAGCTTTCTGAAGGGATTCAATGGATTCCTCCAGATCGGCCTTCTGGGTCGTCAGAAATTCGTATCTCTCGTTGAGTTCATCAAACTCTTCCACCGCCCCGGGATTAACCTCCCCCAGGGTAGAGATCTTCTGCCTGAGGCTGCCTATCTGTTCACTGGCGGCAACCATGTCGAACCGTTCAGCATCGAAATCATCCTCCGTCAGGGAGGACAGCTGGAGGTTATGGTCCTCCTGGACGCGCTCTGTAAGGTTCTGTCTCTCCGTTCTTAACTCATGAACCCGTATATCGATCTCGGCACTCTCATTGCGCACGGTCGCGGCCTCGGACCTGATCTCGCGGATCTTTCCTGTCAACAGGGTTGACTCTGAACGGGATTCCTGTTGTTCCTCACGCAGCCGTACCAGCTGTTCCTTGCGGTCTTCCAGGTCAGCAACCAGCTTGACAACCGATTCAGACCCTGCCTGGACCTCATCACGGTGAAGCAGGATCTGGCGCCTGGAATCATCAATCTCCTCGTGAATACGGTTTCTCCTGTCTTCCACATCCTGAGAGCGGCTCCTGGCACTTTCCAATGCCTGCATGGAACTCTCTTTTTTCAGGCGGGCTGTGTTAACCCGGATCCTGGCCTCCTCAACACCACGCCGAAGTCTTTCCACCTCAATACCAAGTCTTTGTGCTTCGGTCTCCAGGGAGTCCATCTGCTCCCGTGCCTGCTCCTCTTCCTTTTCAACCTCCGCCAGCCTCATCCGGCTCTGATCACTATGATTCCGGATACTGTTTACCTCGTCATCCATCATCTCTTTCTCGAGCCGCAGACCCTCCGCTGTTTTCTCGAGGTGATCCAGTTCCTTGACCAGGACCGCCAGGGAACCCTCTTCGTCCATGAAGTCCCGCTCCAGTTCCCTGTGGCGGATCTCGAGATCGCCAAGTTCCTTCTCATCCGAAGCGATCTTTCCCTTCACCGAATCCCTTTGGGACCGGCTGGACTTCAACTCGGCCTCGAGGGAAGCTGATGTCTCCCGTACTTCCCTCAACCTCCGCTTGCGGGCCAGGAGGTCGGCCTCACCACCCTCCATGCTGCCCCCGGTGATGACTCCCGCAGGTTCCACCACATCACCATCCAGGGTGACCAGGGTCGCGGTGATGCCGTTCTTCCTCCACAGGTTCAGAGCCTTTGCGAGGTCCTCCACGACAAGAGCGTCCCCGAAAAGGAATTCCCCGACGCCATTGAGTTCATCGGAAAACTTAACGAGATCAGTAAGCGGACCCAGGACCCCTTCTCCCCCTGATTCTTCAAATGTTCCGTTTTCTTTCCCGTTGGCCCTCGGTGACCTGGGAATAAATCCACCCCGTCCCCTGGCGCGCTGTTTCAGAAAACCAACTGCCGAAAGACCGCTTTCGGGCTCGTCGACGATCACATGCTGCAGCCTCTCTCCAAGAACGGCCATTACCGCCTTCTCGTAATTCTGCGGAACCTCGATATGGTCCGCAACGACACCCAGCACTCCTGAGGTTTCCGAGCCGGCGTATTCCTTCAGAACCCCTCTTACCCCCTCAGAGAACCCCTCCATGTCCTCCTCCAGAGCTGCAAGTGTCCTCTGAAGTCCCCTCACTTCGGCCAGTTTCTCAGAAAGATCCGCGATCCCGGCCTCCAGCTCGGCAAACTCCTTCCGCTTTTTCGACAGGGAGTCCCGGCGGTCACCAAGCCTGGTGGTGATGCCGTCCCTGCTGGAGGCGATCCTGCCCAACGCCGCTTCACGCCCGGATCTGGTTTTCCACGCGGTTCTGATCCCCGCGTCAAGGGTATCTGTTTTACCGTCGATCTCATCCTTACGCCTCTCCAGCCCACTTAGCGCTTTCACACCTGACTGAACCTCTGAATTCAACCGCGCACGCTCAGTACCCAGAGAGAAAATACGGGACCGCATCTGATCCAGGGAGCTCCTGTTATCCTCGAGCCTGGCCGCGACATCCGTATATGACTTGCCGGCGGTGTCCAGGTCCTCCTCGTGGCGCCGGGATTCGTCCCCAATGGTCTTCAGTTCCAATTCCAGCTGGACTCTTTCCGTGCGTTCCGTTTCGCCCTGTTTCTGGAGTTGAGTTTCATCATCCTTTAACCTGGTTATCCGCTCATTCAGCGAGCTTATGGAGCTCTCCCGAACCGATATGTCTCCCTCAAGCCTGGCTATCTCGGATTCGATAGCCCTGACCTGCTCAAAACAACCCGTGATCTGTTCCTCGCCCGACGCCAGTTCGAGACGCAGCTTTTCTTCCCTGGCCTCGAGGGATCCTAATTCCGCCTCTTTCAGTTCAAGGTGAGACCGTTTACTGCTCAGTTCCTTTTCAAGCTTGCCCAGTTGGGCCTCGATCTGCACGAATTCCACGAAACGAAGATTAAGAACCAGTTGATCCAACTCTTCCCTCAACCTGCGATAGCGCCTTGCTTTGGCCGCGCTGCGCTTCAGGGAGTCCAACTGCCTCTTTACCTCCCTGATAACGTCGCTGACACGGAAGAGGTTCTGTTTCGTCCTCTCCATTTTCCGTTCGGCCTCGAGGCGGCGCATCCTGTATTTGAGGACCCCTGCGGCCTCTTCTATAAGGGCTCTCTTTTCCTCGGGTTTGGAGTTGATAAGAAGGGAGATGCGTCCCTGCTCGACGATGGAATATCCACGGCTGCTGCTTCCGGCATCGGCCAGAAGTTCACGGATGTCCTTGAGACGGCACGGTACGCCGTTGATCAGATAGTCGCTCTCACCGGTTCGATACAGTCGGCGGCTGATGGAGATCTCGGCATAATCCCTCCACTGCGAATTGAGGGTACCGTCATTGTCAAAAAGGAGGGTCACCTCCGCCATTCCGAGGGGCTTTCGGCGGTCGCTGCCATTGAAGATGACGTCTTCCATCATCTGGCCGCGCAGAAGCTTGGCGCTCTGCTCACCCAGCGCCCAGCGGACAGCATCCACGATGTTGCTCTTTCCACAGCCATTGGGCCCCACAACAGTGGTCAACCCATCGGGCTGGAACTTGAACACAGTCCTCTCGGGGAATGATTTGAAACCCTGTATTTCCAGCCTTTTAAGTTTCATGACGCAAGAAAATTAAACCTTTCTCAGTGAGATTCTGCCTGCCCCGAACCCATTGCATAATCCGAGATTGCCGCGTCGTCACGCCCATCACGCCACAGGCGTGATGACTCCTCGCAATGACTTCGCTTTTTCAAAACCAAAAACTCCGGTTTTCCTCTGTGTCCTCTGTGGTGAAAGCTTTTCACGTTAGTTGTGCGTAACCGTCAAGTCATACTTGACGCTTTTGGCATGAAAACTCTACCATGGCGTGTACTCGATGTAAAGCCACACTTACCCTGTCAAAAACCGTTGACGGACAGGCTTTTGCCTTGCTAAGGTATACATATGGATACCTTGATTCCAGTCCCGAGTTTCGGGTTCCGGGTTTCAGGTTTAATCCCGCATGCGAGCACAAACCCTGGTCCGCGCCCGGGATTATTCCAAATTTCAGATTTCAGATTCCAAAAGAGAGCGCAGTCATTGCGAGGAGTGACGAAGGAGCGACGTGGCAATCCCTAAGGAGCAAGGCGACCGAAGTAGTCTCAGCTTGCCGAGATCGCTTCGTCCCGCTGGTCCTCGCGATGACGATCGCCTTAACACGGGTATCCGGGTCTTGAGTTGCCGATGAAACAGGATCTTACCGCCCGGCAGAGGGAGGTGTTGGCCACGATCATCCGCTATCGTGATGACTGGGGCTATCCTCCCACGGTTCGGGAACTGGCCCAGATCCTGGGAATCTCGAGCCCGCGAGGGGCAACCAAACACCTGGAGGTTCTTGAACGCAAAGGGTGGATCAGGCGCACACCAGGTATATCCAGGGGGATCGAGGTAATGGAGCCTCCCTTTCCCTCATCAGCCGATAAGTTGTCATCCACGGATCTGCCCATTCTCGGGACCGTACCCGCGGGCCCCCTCGATCTGGCGGTTGAGGACATGGATGGAGTCATGACCGTTGATGCCACGATAGGGAAAAAGGGTGATTTTCTTCTGAGGGTCAGGGGGGAAAGCATGACCGGCGATCACATCAAGCCCGGTGATCTGGCCCTGATCAGACCCCAGGCCACGGCCCGAAACGGTGATCTGGTCGTGGCTATGGTTGACAATGAAGCGACCATGAAACGATACAGGCGGACGAAAAACACCGTGGTCCTGGAACCGTCCAATCCTTCCTATTCTCCCATTGAGATCACGAAGGACAATAGCGATATGAGGATCATCGGAAAGGTCAAGGCAGTAATCCGCCTTATGGATCAGGAGCCTGTCGGAGAACCTCGTGCAGGCTCCTGGGGAGAACTGAAACCATGAGACTTGAGGACATCGGGGAACCGGTCATCGTCGGTGCCGTGTTCGGCTCCCCTTCAAAGATTCGACCCGCCTGGTTCATCTGGAATGGGAGGCGGCACAACGTAATAGAGACGAACTACACATGGGTGGAACGAAAGGGAAGGACATCCCTCCATCATTTTGCGGTTTCAGACGGCGCCGACATCTTCGAGCTGATCCTCAATACCGAATCTTTGACCTGGCGTCTGGAACATGTGGAGACACCAGGTTGAACCGGACGATCCTGCACGTCGACATGGACGCTTTCTTCGCAGCCGTAGAGGAACGGTGTAATCCAGCCTTGCGCGGTAAACCTCTGGCAGTGGCGGGACCGGGAAAGCGGACGGTGATCACAACCTCCTCCTACGCAGCACGCTCCTTCGGTGTCCGTACAGGAATGAGTGTCGGCCAGGGAAAAAGGCTCTGCCCGGACCTGATCGTCGTAAGATGTGACCACAGAAAATACAGCCACGCATCTCGAGCTGTCCTGACCGTTCTCGAGTCCTTCACTCCGGCCTTTGAACCCTACTCTGTTGACGAGGCGTTCATTGACGCAACTCTGCTTCAAAGACGTTTCGACAACATCTCAAACCTTGCCATGAAGATCAAAGGTGCTATTCGCCGGGAGACAGGCCTCACCTGCTCCATCGGGGCCGCACCAAACAAGCTCCTTGCCAAACTGGCCAGTGGAAAGAACAAACCTGACGGCCTGACGATCCTGAACCCTGAACAGATCCCCTCCCTTCTGGAAAAAACACCTGTGGGAGAGCTTTGCGGTATCGGACCTGAAACAACCCGGCAGCTGAAATCCATGGGGATTGAGACCTGCGGCCGACTCGGGAGGTTCCCCCTGGATATCCTGTCCATGCGTTTCGGGGTCTACGGGGAGATTTTAAGCCGGATGGGCCGAGGTGAGGACTCATCCCCGATTCATTGTGCCAAAGAGGGCGAAACTGACGTAAAAAGCGTGGGGCACTCTGTAACGCTTCCCACGGACGTTGAGGACAGTGAAACAGTCACGAACGTACTTCACACCCTGTCTGAGATGGTGGGCCGCAGGGCGCGGCGCCATGAATGTGCCGGGTACAGGCTGACGTTGACAGTCCGGTATTCCGATTTTTTGACATTCTCTCGTCAAAAAACCTTTCCGGCGCCCCTTCGTACAACAGAACAGATCTACGAAGCTTCTCTGATGATCAACAGGGAGATCACCCTCACGAGCCCGGTACGCCTTCTCGGACTATCCCTGGGCAATCTCGTCTTCGGTTTTCAGCCAAACCCACTGTTGCCGGAGGACAGGAGGAAGGAGGCCCTGCAGGAGGCTCTGGACAGGATCAACGACCGGTATGGGGAATTTTCCCTGGGCTATGCCGGCCAGATCCACAATTTTCGGGGTAACCGGATCATCTCCCCTTCATGGAGACCGAAGGGGATTCGGAACAGTACCTGAAATCCAGTTCCAGGTTTCATGTTCCACGTTTCAGGGAAAAGAGAGGCGGGACCCCCTCGAACCCCGCCTTAATCATTTAAAGTTTAACATTAAAATTATTCGCTAACACCTTGGAACTATTCTTTATTTCCCCGCAACCTCGACCAGGTACTTGATGATCGTGTTACGATCTTCCTCGGGAATCCTGGCTCCGAACCTCTTGTGGTATCCCGACATCCTGGTCACTGTTTTTTCCCAGCCGGCCTGGTCCTTCTTCTTGCCCAGGGCCCGGCCGACATCATGGCATTTGGAACAGTAGCTCTCGAAGGTGGCCTTCGCCGCCTCCATGTCCATTTCCCCGCTTCCGGTCTGCTGGGCCGGGGCTGTCATCCCCCCCACCATGATAATCAGAGAGACTACCGTAATTGCCAGCAAGATCTTATACATTTACACCTTCCTCCTTCCCACCCGTTACACCTTCTCCATGGGATCAAAGAGCTTTCTGTGTTCGTCAAGAGCAAATTTGTCCGTCATTCCAGCCATATAATCGCAGATGACCCTGCTGTCGCCGTTTTCCTCTCCAATCCTTCGATACACGTGAGGGGGCAGCTGCCCTGGTTTCTCACGGTAGGCCTCGAAGAGATCCTTGAGAATGCGTTGGGCCTTTTCCGCCATTCGGATAACGCGAAAATGGCTGTACAGGTTTTCTCTCAGGAAGTGTTTAAGTTCCTTGTTTATTTCACTCATCCCGGAGCTGAAAAAGGCCACCCTTTCGGGTGCGTCAATCAATTCACCGCGGTCCGAGATGCCCATCTGTTTGACATTGCTTCGGATATTCTCTATCAGATCGCTGACCTGCCAGTTGATGATCCTTCTGATCGTCTCATACCTGAGCATGGTGGGTGTGATAGCAGGCATATCCTTACGGATCTGATCCGTCACGCTCCTCCAGATAGCAATTTCCTGAAGCTGTTCCAGGGTTATCATTCTTGACGTCAACCCATCGTCAAGATCATGGTTGTTGTAGGCGATTTCATCGGCCAGTTCCACGATCTGTGCCTCAAGGGTCGGCTGTCCTTCCCCGAAAGAAGCGATCTCGGGAATATCGTAATCGGTGCTGTGTTTGGCGATACCTTCCCTCACCTCCCAGGAGAGGTTCAGGCCGGGAAATCCAGGATAACGGTTCTCGAGCAGATCAACGACCCTGAGGGTCTGGAGGTTGTGCTCAAAACCTCCGTCATCGGTCATGAGAGCGTTCATTGCCCGTTCCCCGGCATGGCCGAATGGGGTATGTCCCAGATCGTGGGCGAGAGCCACAGCCTCGGCCAGGGTCTCGTTCAGATCGAGGGCCAGAGCAACTGATCGGCTGATCTGAGATACCTCCAGGGAGTGGGTGAGCCTGGTTCGGAAATAATCGCCCTCGTGGTAGAAAAAGACCTGGGTCTTGTACTCCATCCTCCTGAAGGCGCTGCAGTGAATGATCCGGTCACGGTCCCTCTCGAAAGCCAGCCGGTACTGGTGCTCCTGTTCGGGATGCTGCCGGCCCCTGGAAAAGGAGTTGAGCGCAGCATACGAAGCAAGCTCGGCGGCTTCCTTCTTTTCTCTTTCGATACGAACCATTTATCCTCCCGGAAAAGGAATAAATATTAAGTATACTGTTACCTGCAGATTGTAACAAGGGGATCACGGGTTTTGAACTTCTCTGCGGCTCTTCGTGAGACAATTTCGTGAGACAAAATTGATGGCTTCGCAAAATCCTCGTTCAGAAGCCGTTTCAGCTCATCAATCCAGTGGTCGACCTCATCTAAATCCCACCATAGATAGAAGCTGCTCTCGCAGAGAACGGCCAATGGTAGTAAGGCCCCGGGCCTGGGTAAGGATGAGCTCGACGGCCTTCTCCCAGGCCTGCGCGTCGAGAAGAAGCCCCACCGCTTCCTCGATCTGACCGGAACCGGCCAGGATCCGCTTCGCACGAACATTGCCTGTCAGCTCTTCCGCCATCCGGGATGTCATGGCCGGCAGGTACGACGTTTTCATCAGGAAGTTCTGCAGACCTTGATCCACCCGATCCCAGACCTCGCTGGCGAAATAGTCAATGAGTTCATCTGCCGTTTCGCCGGGAACGCCAGGAAAACCCTTCTTACAGGTTTTAACCCGTTAATCGCCTTTCTTTGCGTGCTTAGCGAGCTTTGCGTGAGACAAGGTTTTAAAACCTTTCCCCTTTTCCCTTACCGCTTACTCAGTCACGACCTTCCTGAAATCGGCCACCTGGGCGAAAAGGCTGGATACCTCCTGGAGAATAGCCAGGCGGTTCTTCTGTACAGCCTTGTCCTTGTCCATGACCATGACGCCATCGAAGAATGCGTCCACCGGTTTTTTGAGCCTGGCCAGCCGGTTCAGCGCCTGGGAGTACTTCCCTGCCTCGAGCAGCTTTGCCGCGTCCTTACTCACGTCCCTGGCCGCGTCAAGAAGATCCTTCTCCACCTGCTGTTTCGCCTTCCTTTTATCCGGCTTGCCGCGGAAGCCCTCCGGAATGATGTTCATCACCCGTTTAAAGGACAGCATAAGATCCGCAAAGTCGGCTTTCTCGGAGAATTTGGCCAGAGCGTCGAGCCGGGCAGCCGCGTCCACCGGATCCGTCCAGTGATCCTCGAGGACGGCCTGTACCAGATCGTACCGGAACCCCCTGCCTGTGAACTGGTTCTGGAGCCTTCCTCTGAAGAAGTCGCTGAGTTCCGCCAGAGCCTCTTTGGGGGGAACGTCGATCTTTCCCTTGAGGAGCTTCAGGGACTCCTTCATCAGATCCACCATGGAAATCCTCCACCCCCGGTCTATGAGAATGGCGATGATGGCCAGTGCGTGCCTGCGCAGGCCGTAGGGGTCCGCGGTCCCGGTGGGAGTGATCCCGATTCCGAAGCAGCCGCACACCGTGTCCATCCGGTCGGCGAGACTCACCGCAGCGCCGCCCACTGTATCCGGTGTCCTGTCGCCTGAGAATTTGGGGTAGTAGTGCTCACTGATCCCCCTGGCGACCACCTCGCTCTCTCCTTCGAGGAGAGCGTATTCCTTGCCCATGACCCCCTGAAGGTCAGCGAACTCGCCCACCATCTGGGTCACCAGGTCTCCCTTGCACAGGGTTGCGACCTTCTTCACCTCATCAAGACTGTCGGGTTCAACCCTCCTTACCAGGAACCGGGCAAGGGCGCGGAAACGCTCCATCTTCTCGTAGGAGGTGCCCAGCTTCTCCTGGAAGACCACGTCCTTGAGCTCCTCCACTCTTGTCATGAGGGGAATCTTGCTGTCTTCGGCAAAGAAGAACATGCCGTCCTCGAGACGGGCCCGTAGAACACGCTCGTTTCCCTGGGCGACGAGGTTATTGTCCCTGGCCACGTTGTTGCTCACAGTGATGAAATAGGGCAGCAGTTTGCCGCTTTTGTTCGTCACAGAGAAATATCTCTGGTGGGAACTCATGGAGGTGATGAGAACCTCCCATGGCAGGGTCAGATACTTCTTCTCGTACGTGCCCCTGAGAATCACCGGGTACTCCACGAGATAGGTGACCTCCTCGACGAGATTTTCGTTCTCGATAGGCTTTCCGCCCACTTCCGCGGCAGCCTGGATGATTCCTTCCCGGATGATCTTTCTGCGCGCCTCCTGGTCCAGGACCACCCTGGCTTTTTTGACCTGACGGAAGTAGTCCCTGGCGTCCTTGATCTCGAAGGGGCCGGGCGCCATGAACCGGTGACCGGTCATCATCCTGCCGGACTTGATTCCCTCCAGGTCAAAGGGCACCACATCGGACCCGAACAGGCACAGAAGCCACCGGATGGGTCTAGCGAATCGAAGGTTCATATAACCCCACCGCTGCATCTTGGGGAAGTGCAAAGAGGTGATGAGTCCAGGCATGATGGAAGGGAGTATCTCGGCTGTGGCCCTGCTCGCTTCCTCTCTGACCGCAGCCACGTACTCTCCCTTGGGCGTGTTGACTATCTTCAGATCGTCCACGCCGATCCCCTGCCCTCTCGCAAAGCCCTCTGCGGCCCTTGTGGGCTTCCCCTTCTCATCGAAGGCCACTGCCCTGGCGGGCCCGTGAACTTCTTTTACGCTGGCCTCCTGGGCCTCTGCCACCTTGGTAATGTAAAGGACGATCCGCCTGGGTGTAGCATAGGCGGAGGTTTTCCCGAAGGATATGCGCTGCGCGCCAAGCTCCCTGGCCGCCAGGTTCTGGATCTGCTTGAGTGCAGGCGGCAGATAGCTCGCCGGGATCTCCTCGGTTCCAATCTCAAGTAACAGGTCACGTGTCATTTAGTTAAACCTCACTGGTTTCAGATTACAAATTCCAGATTCCAGATTCCAGATTTCAGATTTGAATCCAAAATCCAAAGTCCAAAAAAACGCGATTGTCATTGCGAGGCGGCCTGCAAGCTGAGGCCAACGTGGCAATCTCAGGGAGCACAGCGACTGCGGCAGTCTCATTTTGCCGAGATTGCTTCATCACGCCGACGGCGTGATTCGCAATGACGAGCGCTTTTCCCCGCCTCCTCGTTACCCCGATACCCCTATACTCCCTCTCGCCCTCTCGCCCATACTCCCATACCGGACTATCGCTCCAGGCCCTCCTGATCGGGCATAATGTTCTTGCCCATGAGGGGGTAGCCCATGGCTTCTCTCTGAGCGACAAATGCCTCCGCGGAGGCGCGGCACAGGTCCCTCACCCGGTGGATGAAGCTGGTTCTCTCGGTAACACTGATGGCCCCTCGGGCATCCAGGATATTGAAGGCGTGGGAGCATTTGAGACAGTAATCGAATGCGGGCAGGATCAATCCTTTTTCCAGGATTTTCTTTGATTCCGCCTCGTACATGTTGAACAGTTGGAACAGCATCCCGGTGTCGGCTTCTTCGAAGTTGTAGGTGGAGTGCTCCACCTCCCCTTGATGGTGGACATCGCCGTAGGTCACCCCATCCGTCCAGATGAGGTTGTAGACGTTGTCCACTTCCTGCAGGTACATGGCGATACGCTCCAGGCCGTAGGTCAACTCAGCGCAGACCGGCTTGAGATCCAACCCGCCCGCCTGCTGGAAATAGGTGAACTGGGTGATCTCCATGCCGTCCAGCCACACCTCCCAGCCGAGGCCCCAGGCTCCCACCGTGGGGTTCTCCCAATCGTCCTCCACAAACCGGATGTCGTGTCTCATGGGGTCAATACCCAGAGCGTAGAGGCTCTCCAGATACAGGTCCTGAATGTTGTCCGGCGAAGGCTTGAGGATGACCTGGTACTGGTAGTAGTGTTGAAGCCGGTTGGGGTTTTCTCCGTAGCGTCCGTCCGTGGGGCGGCGAGAGGGTTCCACATAGGCGACGTTCCACGGCTCCGGTCCCAGCGCCCTGAGAAGAGTCGCAGGGTTGAGAGTCCCCGCTCCCACCTCCAGATCGTAGGGCTGTACTATGACACACCCTTTATCGGCCCAGAACTGCTCAAGCTCGAGCACCACTTGTTGGTAGCTTTTCTTTTTTTCCATACCCAATATCCTCTCCAGTTTATGCGGCTATAAATAAACAGCTAAACCCGCCTGATGTCAAGTTTTCCCGTCAGATTGGAGGCAGCGTCTTCACCGTTTTCGGTTCGAAACCGAGATGATGGATCGCGAACGAGTGAACAGCTCTGTACAGCCTGACTGCCGAGGCATCATCGATTTTCAACCTGTCCAACGCCTGCAGACGGCGTTGAGCGACAAAACGCATGATCGCCAGATCCCCTGATTCCAGTTCCTTCAGATCACCCCCCGGCGAACAATCAGGGTGCAGAAGCCCGCCCTCCTGTGGACTGACCGCGGCCTTTCCCGTCATCTCCCTGCCGCAGATCACACAGTTTGACATCTCGGGGGCCATACCCAGCTCCCGCATTAACCGGGTTTCGAAGATGAACAGAACGCTGTAGGTCCCATCCCTGTGACGGAGTTGATCGAAACAGGAGGCCAGAAGATCGAAGATTCCCTCGGAAGGGTCGGCCTCCTGTACGCAGTGGGCTGCCTCTTCTGCCATATATGATGCGGCACAGAGACGATTATAGTCCTCGCGAATCTCCAGATAGGGATCCACCACATCCACTGATCTGATGCGGCACAGTTTTCCAGGTTTACTCGAGACATGGAACTGGATTCTGCTTCTGACAAAGAGGTCCAGCGGGGCAGTGCGTCCTCCCTTAAGGTTCCTGGCGCCGGATGCCGCCGCTTTGAGGAGGCCGTATCTCCTGGTCAGAAACGTCAGGATGCGGTCCTCTTCACCGACATCGGTTCTAGTAAGAACAATGGCTTCAGTATTTAATGTTTTGCCCATCTCACTTTATGTCCAAGGTCCAAGGTCTAATAAAGCTGCTTCATGTGTTTCTCATAATCAAGACTTTTTTTGTTTGCGCACTGCACGTTGGACTTTAGACGTTGGACATTGGACTATTGCTTTATTTCATCAAAACCACCGTCGCCATTCCCAGATAAACAAGAATCCCCAGGCTGTCAACGGTGCTTGTGACGAAGGGGCCTGTTGCCACAGCCGGGTCGAATTTCAGATAGTGCAGGATTATTGGCATCATGGTCCCGATAACCGCCGCCATAAGCATGGAAATGAGCATGCTCGTTCCGACGACCAAACCAAGATAGGTGACATCACCGAACTGCAGGTAGGCCAGTACCATCAGGGCGGCGCCGTAAAGGATACCGAGGAGGAGAGCGACACCCAACTCTTTTAAAACAGCCTTCCTCAGCTCCTGAACGGCAATCTTGCCCGTGGCAAGTCCCCTCACGACGATGGTCATGGACGTGATCCCGATATTGCCCCCCATGGCGATGATGATAGGCAGGAAGTAAGCCAGGGCGACGATCTTTTCAAGAGTAGCATCGAACATCTTGAGGAACTGTATGCCGATGTAACCTCCGATAAAAGCAGCCAGCAACCAGGGCATCCTCATCCTGGCTCTGTGCAGAACAGAGCGGCTGTGGTATTCGTCACCAGTACCCACCATCTTCATGATGTCCTCGGTGGCCTCGTGGCGGATTACATCGATGACGTCGTCCACCGTCACGATCCCCAGCATCTTGTTTTCCTGGTCCACCACCGGAACGGCCAGGAAATCGTACCGCTCGACCAACCTTGCGACCTCCTCCTGGTCGGTCTCTGGAACGACGCTCACGACATCCGGAGTCATGACCTTATGGATCCTGGTCGAAGGCGGCACCATGAGAAGCTGACGCAGGGAGCATATGCCCACAAGGTGGTTCCTGTCATCGACAACGTAGACATAGAACACCATCTCGGTTGAATCCTCTCCCTTCTTCTGGAGCTCTCTTATAGCTTCGCTGACGGTGATCTCCTCGTTAAGGGCGAAAAAGTTGGTGTTCATGATCCGGCCGGCGCTGTCCTCCGGAAACAGGAACACCTCCTCGATGCGCTCGGTGTCCGAGGCGGACCTGAAGCTGAGCAGTTCCTCCCTCACCTCTTCGCTGATCTGTTCGAGGATCCCCACCTCGTCGTCCGGATCCATGGCCTTGAGGATCTCAGCCCCTCTTTCCCTTTCCAGGTTGGTCAGAATGTTAGCTCCGGTTGGGGTATCGACGTGACTGAGGATCTCGGCTGCCGTGTCAAGATCATCGATGAGCTTGAAGACCGCGAACTGTTCTTTCTCATTCAGGTAGCGGTAAAGATAGGCGACGTCAGCCGCACGCATCTTCTCGATGATCCTCTGAGCATTAGGATAGGCCCCTCTCCGCAGGAGTTTCCTGATGCTCTCCAATAAAGTGTCGATTTTACTCGTATACATGGTTTGCGCCTTTCGGTTGTTGAAGATCTAATCCAAAATCCAAGATCCAAAATCCAAAAAGAGAAGCGCTTGTCACTGCGAGGTGCTTGGCGACCGAAGCAGTCTCATTTTGACGAGATTGCTTCACACACCAACCAGTTCGCAATGACGATCGTTTGTTCCTCTTCCCTTCCCCCAGTCCCCGTGACTCTGAGATTCCCCGCGTCTGCTCTTTTCCGCCCTCGCGCCCTCTCGCCCATGCGCCACCTCATCGATACCCCAACTGCCTCAAAAGCCCCTCCCGGTCCGTCCAGCCCTTTTTCACCTTGACCCAGAGCTCCAGAAAAACCTGCTTTTCGAGAAGGTTCTCCATGTCCTTGCGCGCCGCCTTTCCTACCTCACGGAGCACCCTTCCCCCCTTCCCGATGACTATGCCCTTCTGGGTTTCCCTCTCCACATAGATCATCGCGGAAACATCTATCAAACCGTCCCGCCTCGGTGAGATGTCCTCCACCACTACAGCCGTGGCGTAAGGAACCTCCTGGTCCGTCAGGTCGAACAGCTTTTCCCGTACGATCTCAGCCAACTGGAATCCAAGGGGTTGATCCGTTACCATATCCTCCGGGAAATAGGGAACACTTTCCGGGAGAAGCCCGGTAACACACTCCACCATTTGCTCCAGACCTTTACCGTTAAGGGCGCTGATGGGGAATATGCCATCAAAGGAACACCTCTGCGTCAGGAGATCGATGCGCTCCTGAACCTGCCCACCGCTGACTCTGTCGATCTTGTTGACGGCCAGCAGGACAGGAATCCCGGATTCGGGTGAGATCAGTTCGAGGGTAAGATTGTCCTCCCGGCCATGTTCTCTTGTGACATCAACCATATAGATCACGGTATCCACATCTTTGGCTACACCCGTTATCACATCCTGCATATAGCGATTCAACGCTTTCCCGAATTCGTGCATCCCCGGCGTATCGAGAAAGATGATCTGCGACCCGGGGTTGTGAAGAACCCCAAGGATCCGGTTTCTTGTAGTCTGCGGTTTCGCGGATATTATGGCCAGCTTCTCCCCGCAAAGCTTGTTCAGGAGAGTCGATTTGCCCACGTTGGGTCTCCCCAGGATCCCGACGAAACCGGAACGGATCTGGCTCATTTTCCCTTTCCCGCCATTTCCCTTACTGCCTCGGATGCTGCTGATTCTTCAGCTTTTTTCTTGCTGCGTCCCAAACCTGAACCCAACAGTCTATTCCCGTGATAAACGCGCGCTCTGAATCTTTCCTCAGACCCTGCCTGGAGGTTTTCCTCGATGATATAGGTCGGTACCTCCCCATTAAAGCGGCCCTGGATAATCTCCTGCAGAGCGGATT
The DNA here is from genome assembly GCA_003228585.1 of Pseudomonadota bacterium. Lineage (GTDB taxonomy): Bacteria > BMS3Abin14 > BMS3Abin14 > BMS3Abin14 > BMS3Abin14 > SZUA-204. Next base: position 10,013 of record QIEJ01000241.1, on the reverse strand, counting down.
TGCATCCCTTGAGGTTTTCGTCAGGTTCGGGAAGCCTGACAAAAATGCGTCCTGTTACATCCATGGCCCCCTGCCATCCTCCATCCAGGAACACGGCCCCGAGGACAGCTTCCAGAGCGTCTGCAGCAACCGATTCAAAGGCTACCGGTTCAGCCGACTCCAGGCTCGAGCCAATGACAACATGTTCCAGGAGATCTATCCCGTGTGCCAGTTCGGCCAGGTTCTCTTTTCGAACGACATCCGCTCTCATGAAACTCAATGATCCCTCATCCCTTTCAGGAAATTTGATCATCAACATATGGGAGACGACGAGCTGTATGACAGCATCTCCGAGGAACTCGAGCCTCTGGTTGTCCGGCCCTGCTGACTTGCCCTCTTTTACAGCAGACGGATGTGTCAGGGCTTCTTTGAGGAGCTTTTGATCACTGAAATGGTACCTCAGGCTCGCCTCAAGCCTCTCCAAATCGGGCTTCCTGTTAGAGTTTAATTTGATTCCCTTACGAGTTTTCACTGTTCGAATCCTTTGACTTCCCCGGCTAAAAACCTCTCAATGGCGATCCGCCAACCGTTCGGACCGATTCCGGGAATCCTCTGGGCTGCTTCCTCGGGGATCAGGGGATCATAGGTGCCATCCGGACGCTGTACGACAAACGGTATGTCCACAACCTTGAGAAAATCCAGATCGTTGTGACTGTCACCGAGTCCGATCACCCTGATTTTCCCATATTCCTGCCGGTAGAGATCCAGGAGGATCGTGGAAGCCTTGCCCTTGTCGCAGTGGTTGACAAGGTGGTAAAAGCGATCTCCACGCAGGACCGTTAACCCACGCTTGCCGGCAGCAGACCTGAGTGTGTCAAAATCGCAGTCCCCGTCCATCAGAAAAGGTTCATCGTGTTCCCGTTGAATACTGGAAATCAGTTCCTCGCCCTTGAGCCCGGTAACACTTGATATCTCATCGGAACTCATGTTCCCGTATCCCCGTAAATTTACTCCAAGTTCGAGGGCAATTTCCCCGAGTGCCTCTCTAATCTGAGTAATCCCGGATCCGAGGGACAGTTTCAGGACATCTCCCTCCTTCCTGCACCCCTTCACTTCCACCGAAAAATAGTCGCTGGGGATAACGATTCCACAACCGTTTTCACAGATGAAAGGTCCTTTAAGGTACAGATGCTTCATCCACCGGGTCATCTCGGCCGACGTCTTGCTGGTGACAGGCACCACTGGAATATTCCGTCTGATGAGAAGATCCAGCGCGGGGAGCGCCCTTCTGAAGCTGTAGCTGTCATGATCCAGCAGGGTTCCGTCCATATCGGTCAAGACAACAATACGGCTCATTTGTCCTCCACCTGACGGTACTGCGAAAGCTCCATGGAGAAAGTCCCCCTCCCCTGGGTAACCGATCGAAGAGAGGTTGTGTAGCCAAACATCTCCTTTAACGGGACCTTGGTGCTGATTACCTCCAGCTGGCCCTGTTTCTGAACGCCCTCTATGGTCGCCCTCCTGACGTTGAGGCTGCTCATAACATCCCCGGTGAAGTCTTCCGGCGTTTCAACCTCCACCGCCATGATCGGTTCAAGGAGAATCGGATTCCCGTCCAGGAGACATTTATGCAGAGCCCCCATCGCAGCTGCCTTGTAGGCCGTCTCGCTGGATCTGTCCGGATGGTAATCGCCGTCAAGGAGGGTAACCTGGATGTCAATGACCGGATAACCGGCCTTTGCGCCGCTGGACGCGGCCTCGTAGACACACTGCTCTATATAACGGCGGTACTCCTCCGGTATCTTCCCGTCGGGACATTTATCAACGTACCGCACTGCCCCCCCATCAGGCAACGGATCGACGCTCAGGGTAACCGACGCTTCATGGTCCTTGCCCGCAATCTCCCTGGCGAACCTCTCCTCTGCAGTTACCGTCCTTGTCACCGTCTCCCGGTACGATACCTGTGGTTTCCCTACCCGGCCCTGGACCTTGAAATCCTTGAACAGACGATCGACCAGGACCTCCAGATGAAGTTCACCCATCCCGCTCAGAATAATCTGCCCGGTCTCATCGTCTATTCGGACACCAAAGGTCGGATCCTCATCCGCCAGTACTGAAAGAACGTCCAGCATTTTGTCCTGATCCTTTGTGCTCTTCGGTTCAATGGCAATGAAGATAACCGGTTCCGGGAAGGACAGTTCCTCAAGGTTGACGGGGTTGGCGGGATCACAAAGAGTGTCGCCAGTCCTTGCGTCCTTAAGTCCAACCAGTGCCACGATGTCCCCTACCGTCATCTCCCGTATCTCCTCGCGCCTGTTGGCGTGCATCCTGAGGATCTTCATGGCGCGTTCAACCTTCCCTGATCTGGTGTTCAGCATCTTTGCCCCCAGAGAACACCGGCCTGAATACACACGCAGGTAGAAAAGGTTGGGACGACCGGAGAACGCCATGGTCTTGAACATGAGAGCGCTGAAAGGGCCATCCGGATCGGGAGCCCTTGTCAAACTCTCTCCATCCCGGGACCCAAACACCGGAGGCAGATCCATAGGTGAAGGGAGGTAATCCACAATGGCATCCAGGAGCGGTTGTACACCTCTCTTCTTCAGTGCAGAACCGTACAGAACAGGATAAAAATCCCTCCCGAGAGTACCCTTTCGAATGGCGCTCATCGCGAGATCCCCGGGGACAGCGTCACCTTCGAGATACAGATCCATAACCTCCTCGTCCACTTCGGCGAGGACCTCCATTAAGGAGTCTCTCCACTGCGCGGCATCCTTGACAAGCGCCTCCGGGACAGGCGATACAAGTGGAGTCTCGCCCTCATCATCATCCCATGTCACGAATTTCATGGTTACAAGATCCACGATTCCCCGAAAGTGTGACTCCACGCCAACGGGCATCTGGAGAGGAAGCGGCTTTGCGTCAAGAGTACTCCTGATATCTTCAAGTACTTTATGAGGGTCTGCTCCCAACCTATCTATTTTATTAATAAATACAATCCTTGGCACTTTGTATTTGTCGGCCTGCCTCCACACCTTTTCGGACTGTGGCTGGACTCCTGAAACGGCGCAAAAAACCACGACAGCACTGTCAAGGACCCGCAGGGATCTTTCCACCTCTGCCGTGAAATCCACATGACCCGGAGTGTCTATGATGTTAATGACGTGCTGTCCCCACCGGCAGGTCGTCGCTGCGGAGGTAATTGTTATACCCCTCTCCTGCTCCTGGGTCATCCAATCCATCTGGGTCGATCCATCGTCCACCTCACCCATCCTGTGGATTTTTCCGGTATAGTAAAGAATCCGTTCGGTGGTTGTGGTCTTTCCCGCATCGATGTGGGCGATGACGCCTATATTTCGCAGCTTATCCAGTGACATATCGTTCCTTACATTTCTGATTTTTCTCTCCCACCTTCTAATAAAAAACCGGCGTGGTGGAGAAAAATCAGAGATTATCCCTCGTAATCACATAGTTCGATAAAACCTGTCCCTTGGAACCGGGAGGTCCGAACTGTTTCCCGTTGAGATCGAACAGGATGCCGCCAGCGTTCCCAATCAGGAGATTGATCCGATCAGATGCCCGCAGCCGGACTTCGTCTCCAGGTCTCATTGTCGTTTCCCATGAATCCGAACTGTCGGTTTTAATTCTCAGCCATGTTTTGTCGATGGCCTGTATGATGAGATTCAGGTCCTCGAGGCCCTCCAGTTCACCGATGGTCTGTATGCCGGCCTCATTTGAAAAGGTGTTCGAGGCGGCTTTTCCCGCTATTTCATCGGGTGAAGGCTCCTCGCCTTTTCGAGTGCCGCACTTGCGGAGAAAAAGGCTTCCGGCAAGAAGAATAACAAGAACGGCGGTGGCCACCGCCAGGGGGAGAAAGATCCTTCGTGATACAGGAACTGTTTCAAGCTCGTCAGGTTCTTCCTCGTGATAATAATCCTCAACCAGGTAAAGGGCTCTGTCCGGGTTCTCACCCAACTCGGAAAAAATGGTACGAATGAAGCCTCGGACAAAGGCAACCCCAGGCAGATCATCAATATGGCCTTCCTCGAGTGCCTCAATATATCGGAGCCTTATCCTGGTCGTTTCGGCCAGATCTTTTCGGCTGACCCCCGACTCCTCCCTGAGTCTCCGGATGTAATCGCCCAACTCCTGGCTCATCTCTACCACCGGTCCGATGAGGGGGCATTGTTGATTTGTTGATTGACACCAACAAATCAACAACGCCCCCTATGTAAATTCAATCAATAAGGTCAAGGTACCCTCTGGCCAATTGGCTGTCCTCGCTGTTCTTCTCCGCAAGGTTAAGAACAATCTCGAATTCCTTTTTTGCTGCACGGAAATCACGTTCTTTGTAATAGGCGATTCCCAGATTAAGGTGAGCGCCTGGATAATTGGGATGCCGGCCGATGAGTTCGGTGAGTATGTCCTTGGCCGCCCCTAAATTCCCCGCTTCGAGATAGATCATGGCCAGCGTGTTGGCAGGGCGCGGCTCATCGGGATTGATCCCCAGTGCGCGTTTCAGATTTTCGATAGCTTTGGCGTTATCGCCCTTTCTATAATAGGAATCGCCAATAATTGTGAGTGCCTTTTCCGGGGTCTGATAACTGATCTGGTTCAGAGCTTTCCGGCAGTACTCAATAGCCTTGTCCCACTGCTCCAGTTTAAAATAGACAAATCCAATGTTGTTGTATGCGTCAGCGTATTCCGGATCAAGACGGATGGTCAGTTTGTACTCCTCCAATGCTCTGCTGTAATCTTTCCTGGCGGCATGGACGGTGCCCAGGGCAAAATGAACATCCGGGTCCTTAGGCATGAGACGCGCGGCCTTGCCAAGCTCAAAGTAGGCCATCTCAATGTTGCCCTTGACAAGATAATTAACCCCGATCTGAAAATGGAGGGCGCCTTCCTGTTTGCTCTCAGCCTTTTTTTCACTCATGGAAGTACACGAGGAAAGCAGAAAAGCCCACGTCCCGACAATCATGAATCGTAGAAACCATTTATTCCGCAACAAAGTCGTCTCTCCTCTATATATATTTTTGAACTACATCTTCGAAAGAAAGCGCAGGATTTTTCCCGCATCTGATCTCTTCCGGGCTTCCCGGGTCGATTCTGCCTCAGGAGTTTCTCCTTCAGGAGCGGATTCCGCCTGAACCCGGGCATCTTCGACCCTCTCTTCTCTTACAGAACCGTCATCTGCGGATTTGACCGGAGTTTCCTCAACCTCCTTCGAGCCGGCTGATTCATCACGTTCGGTTCCTTCATCATCCTCCGTGTCATCCGGGGGAACAAGAAAAGCCTGCTTGAGCATCTCATCGAATTTTTCCTCGACGAAAACAACCTTTTTGTCGGCTTTTTCAAGGGATTCCCCGGTTTGTCTTTTTGCCTGGGCAGCATCCTCTGGTTCAGCGGGTTCTTCGGTGGGGATATCGTCAGGAACCTCATCCTGCGCAGCTACCGCGGGTTCTCCCGTTTTGGAAGCTTCAACTGGCGCCTCCTCCGGCGCCTCCTCTGGAACTACCACCTCGATGTCCAGAAGGATGGCCTCTTCATCGACCTCCGCTTCTACCAATTTCACGGTCTCATCGACCGGCTGATCCGCCTGTAATTCTTCCTGCGTCGGGAAAAGAAACTGCTGATCAAGCCAGCCTTTCTGGTCCTCCTCTGACATGCTCTCCCAACCGATGTCCTCCAGGATGGCTCCCATCTCCTCAACGAATTCTCTCGCCTCGGTCTCAATGTTGATCCTGTTGGACGACTCGTAGGGATTTCCTTTGAAACCATAAAGTGTTCTGATTTTGGATTCAATCAGATAAAAAACAACATTGGTGGACAGTTTTTCTCCATCTTTAATGGTCGTTATGTAGACCTCGGAGGGTTCCGAAATGTGTTCCCCAACGGATACTTTGACCATGTTCATGCCCCTGTGAACCTTAACTATGTCCCTGGGACCGAACGGCAACTGCTTCATCTCACCGATAAGCAGAAACAAACATCTTCCTCCAGATGCCCTGCAAACAGAGCAGGGTGTCAGCCCTTCGATCCCACCTCTGGCAGGCCCATCAATCTTTACCAAAAGGGCTTTAAGGGCGCAAGAGTTAACCAAGCGCAAGTTTCGATACTATAACACTTTTCCCGCACAGGGGAATATGCTAGTTTGCTCAGCATAATGAGCAGACAGAGTGATATTCTCATCATTGGCAGCGGTGTCGCCGGCCTGATAGCGGCCCTTGAAATGGCATCTTTTGCCAATGTCACCGTAGTGACCAAGAAAACCGCTGACGATACCTCTACCTCCCAGGCCCAGGGCGGCATCGCCACCGTACTGGATGACGCGGATCGTTTCGAGTATCACATCCGGGACACCCTGGATGCAGGCGCCGGGCTGTGTCATCGGGATGCGGTGGAATCCATCGTCCGTGATGGTCCGAAAGCCATCAGGGAACTGATGGATTTCGGGGCAAAGTTCAGCCTTTCTGATGGCGGCGACCTGGCCCTGGGTCGAGAGGGAGGCCATTCACACCGGCGTATTGTCCATGCACAGGATATGACCGGAAGGGAGATTCAACGGGCTCTCCTCCAGGCCGTTCTCGGATCCGACAGGATTGAGCTTCTGGAAAATCACACAGCATTGAATCTTGTCACAAAAGGTTCCCTCGAATCCCGCCTTCCTGACAAACCGGGAGATGACATTTGCTTCGGGTGTTATATCCATGACACCCAGTCAGGGGAGGTCATCCCGTGGTCAGCCCGTGCTGTAGTTCTGGCCAGCGGCGGCGCGGGGAAAGCTTATCTGTACACAAGCAACCCGGATGTGGCCACAGGAGCCGGAATAGCCATGGGATATCGTGCCGGGGCCGACATCGCCAACATGGAGTTTATCCAGTTTCACCCTACCTGCCTCTTTCATCCGGAAGCCAAATCATTCCTGATCAGTGAGGCGGTAAGGGGTGAGGGGGCCATACTCAGGACCCTTGACGGAACCGCTTTCATGGAAAAGTACCATCCCATGAAGGATCTGGCGCCGCGGGACATCGTGGCACGGGCCATCGACAGCGAATTAAAAACCAGGGGTGACGACTACGTATTGCTGGACATCACCCACGAACCTGCCCGCAAGATCATTGATCGTTTCCCCAACATCTACCAAAAGTGCAGCGAATACGGATTCGACATGACCAAGGACCCCCTCCCAGTCGTTCCTGCCGCTCATTACCAGTGTGGAGGGGTTGTAACAGACCTTGACGGTCGATCAAATATTCCCTCACTATTTGCCTGCGGCGAGGTGGCCTGTACCGGCCTTCACGGTGCCAACAGACTTGCCAGCAATTCCCTGCTCGAGGCTGTGGTTATGGCCGACCGTATCGCCAGAGTCCTCGAGAGGGACTGGAAAACTCTTTCCGCCGCGCCGTTCACAGAGATTCCGGGCTGGGACCCGGGGGACGCTGTCGATTCCGACGAGATGGTAGTCATCACGCACAACTGGGACGAGATCCGCAGGACCCTGTGGAATTACGTTGGGATCGTCCGGTCGGACAGGCGTCTGGAGAGGGCTCTGCACCGGACAGAACTTCTTCAGCGGGAGGTGGAGGAGTACTACTGGAACTTTCGCATCACGAGACAACTCATCGAGCTGAGGAATCTTGTCACCGTGGCTGAACTCATCGTCCGCTGTGCTATGGGCAGGAAAGAAAGCCGCGGACTGCACTACACTCTTGACTACCCCGAAACAGACGACAAACTGGCATTTGACACTGTGATCAACAGAAGAGATGAAGGGAAGACAGGATGAAAAACCGGGAAAACCCTAAAGCTGAACCTCAGGACCCACGCCTTTCCAACATCCGGTCCTTCATCGACAAGATCGATACCAGGATCATCGAGCTGCTTCAGGAGAGGGCGGGCCTGGCCCAGGAAACAGGGATGGTCAAAAAGGAACTGGGGATCCCCATCCAGGATCCGGCCAGGGAGGGTAAGATCAGAAAGAAACTGGCGGGCGGAGCCAAAGGCCCCATGGATGCGGATGCTCTGGTTCGCATTTACGAGGTCATTATGGCTGAAAGCCGCCGTTTACAGGAAGAAGACTGACGGCGGTTCTGCGACATTTTCAAGGTCCCACGTTTAAAATTCCAGATTTCAGATTCCACATTCCAAAGGAAAGCGCAGTCATTGCGAGGAGTCACGCCTTGGGTGTGATGACGCGGCAATCCCGATGAGCTAAGCGACTGCGGCAGTCTCAACCAGCCGAGATCGCTTCGTCCCGCCGGTCCTCGCGATGACTGCGCATTTTCCCCGTGTCGCCCCCTCGCCCATGCGCCCACTCGCCCCCTCGTGCCGGCGTCACCGCCTCTCACTCCACTGTCCGATCTTCCGCAATCCGAAACCCACCGGGATCACCGCCACCGCCACCGACAACAGGAACGCTCCTGCCAGACCGAAAACGGCGTCCCCTTTCGTCAGGGCCGTCAGGCCCATTGGAGAAGCGAAGAACCGGTACACCGGTGCAGCCATGAAGACGATCACGAAACCGATGTAAGCAAGGCTGATGATCATGGTAACCACGCCCCCGGGAGAGGCGGGGATCTGGGCCTCGTTTTCATAATGAAACCGTGGGAAGACGGCCCCCATCCCCAGATTCAATCCCACCAAAGCCAGCGCCATGGCCACCGATGCCCCGCCGAAAAGGATCATCATGTCACCGTCCACCTTCATGACCATATTCGTCGTCACCGACAGGATCAGAGAGATGATACACAGTGGAACAGCCGCGAAGATATATTTGGCCAGAAAAAACCTCCTCATGGGTACCGGTGCGGACATGGTGATCCACATGGACAGACCCTCTAGGCTCACTGACGGGAAGACGAACCTCACGCAAAGCGCGGAAAGAACGAAGCCGGTGAGGCCCAGATTGAGAAAAGCCACCAGGTTGCGGTAGAAAAAACCCCCAAGGGGAAAACTGTAGGCATTATATACGTAGAGCACCACCAGGGCCCCGAGGAGGAAAAGCTGTGTCCAGCGGGACGGATCTCTGACGAAGATGAGCACATCCTTGCTCAGATAGGAGCCCAGGAAGGGAGGAAGCCTTTCAAGGCTCGACTCGACGAGGCCTTTGCCCTTTCCGGCCTTCCGGATCTGCCCTTCATCAAGGGAGGAAAGCCCCTTCCGGTAGAACAACCGGAACACCATCAAGAGCAGCAATGCGCATCCGGCAGCAGCCGTTAAAAGATAAAGAAGGTTAAGAAGATAAACCCCCCCCATCTGATCAGAACCCAGGCTGACTACAGCTGAGGTTGCCCAACTCGTGGGCATGAATGCGAAATCAGGCACAGACATGGCCTGAACGAAATCCATTACCTCCTCCTGGGGAACATCCATGAACAACCGCTCCGGGCGGCTCATCCGGAAGAGGATAATGATCATGGCTCCGATGGCAAGGGTCAGAAAGCTCAGCGCCTGGTTGACTCTGGAAGCGGGAAGCAGCCTCATGAGGACGATCCCGCAGGATGATCCCAGCAGCACCGGAATAGTGACAAGGAGGAGGAATACGGGAAACCATCCGACAAGAAAATTCCACCGGAGACCCAGTCGCGACGAATAGGCAAAGAAGGGAGGCGCGCCAAAGATGATGATCATCCACACGCTCTGAGTAAAGACCAGACCGAATCGTTGTATGAGAAATGCCTTGGGATCAACCGGGGAGGTCAATAGAAACGGGACTTCACGGCTCATGAAAAAACCGGACACTGAAGATGTCATGCTCGAGAGGGCCAGCAGACCGAAAAAGGACAGGAAGAGAGTATGGATGAGCTGTCCGAGCATATACGGAGCCAGGAACTCAAGCTTCTCCTGAATGGCCTGAATGAGTTTGAAGAAGAACACGTAATCGAGCCAGATAAAGAGACCGCCGATCAGCAGAATGGAAGCCGCCCACATCATGGTCCTGGTCCCTCCAAAGACAAAGAGGTTTCTCAGCTCCATGATCCGGTACGAGAGCAGAAGCCGGAGGGAGGTTGTGAAGGGTAGGCCTTTATTGG
>QIEJ01000062.1 GCA_003228585.1 Pseudomonadota bacterium | reverse complement strand
TTCTCTCATTTGTTCTATCGTTGTAATTATTTTCATGGTTTTATGCGGCTACAATAAGGGCTCATCTGCTTCCAGATGATGGTCACCTACCTAATTCTTCCTCCCCCTTGAGGGGGGAGGACCGAGGTGGGGGTGTCTATATCTTCTCACCCTCCCCTCAATCCCCTCCCGTCAAGGGAGGGGAAGTGCCTCGCATCTAAACCCTTCTTGTGAGCCTTAAAATCTATTTCCTTTATTTTTTGATCCAGATTCCAGATTCCATATTCCAGGAGTCAATCCAAATTCCAAAACAAGCGCAGTCATTGCGAGGACCCTGAGCTTGCCGAAGGGGACGTGGCAATCTAAGGGAGCGCAGCGACTGCATCAGTCTCGTATTGCCGAGATTGCTTCATCACACCGCCAGCGTGATTCGCAATGACCGCGCATTTCTCTGTGTCCCCGTGCTTGCCACGCCGAAGCTTTAGCGAAGGCGGGTCACCGATTCCCCGAGTCTGACAATCGCCCATGCGCCCATGCTCCCACTCTCCCCAACCCCCGTATCACTCATACGAGTGTTCCTTGTCCGGAAACGTCCCCTCCTTGACATCCCGGATGAATTCTCCGAGGGCTCTTTCCATCTCTTCACCCAGCGTGGCATAACGTTTGACGAATTTGGGTACGAACTGGTCGTAAATACCAAGAACATCATTGAATACCAGGACCTGGCCGTCGCAGAAAGGTCCAGCCCCGATGCCGATAGTCGGGATGGAAAGTTCTTCAGTCACGATCCTGGCTGCTTCCATGGGTATTCCCTCAAGGACCATACTGTAAGCGCCGGATTCCTGGACAGCACGAGCGTCATCCCGCAATATCCGGAGCCCTTCCTCGCTGCGAGCCTGCACACGGTAGCCCCCCATCTGATGGAAAGACTGGGGAGTCAGGCCGACGTGACCCATTACGGGGATTCCTCTTCGGACCAGGAACTCCAAGGTCTCGGCTATGGCCACTCCGCCCTCGAGTTTCACAGATTCCGCTCCGGCCTCCTTGAGGAATCGGGCAGCATTCTCAAAGGCTTGCTCGGGGCCTGACTGGTACGAACCGAATGGCATATCCGCAACCAGATAAGCCCTGCTGCAACCCCTGCCGACAGCCCTTGTGTGGTGCAGCATCTCTTCCATTGTGACCGGGATGGTGTTGTCATACCCAAGGACAACCTGCGCGAGGGAGTCCCCAACCAGGATTATGTCCGCTCCGGCTTTCTCCCCGAAAAGGGCGGAAGGATAATCATAGGCCGTCAACATAGCTATCTTCTCTCCGCCCTTCATGCCCATAATTGCGCGGTTGGTCACCTTCTTTTCCATTTTCCCTCTCATAAAAAAAGCCCCCGCATACAGACGGGGGCTGCTGAACACCAGCAGATCACAGAACTCTTCCCCGTCCCGGTCCGGGCTAAGCGGATCCGAGCGGTACGTAAAATTGAACCCCTTTTCTCATCCTTCGGATCTCCCGGACCAAGTCCTGGAAGTCTTCAGGTCGTCTGACAAAATCAACCTCAGATGTGTTGATTATCAGAAGCGGGGACTCATCGTAATTGAAAAAGTACCTGTTGTAGGCCTCGTTGATAGTTTCAATGTAATCCCGGCTGATCTCCCGCTCAAACCCCCTGCCCCTCATCCGAATACGTTGCTGGAGCACCTCGGCAGGCGCCTGCAGGTAAATCACCAGATCAGGCCTTGGTATTCTCTGGTCCAACAGCGAGTAGATCTGTTGATAAAGGCCCAACTCGTCTTCGTCAAGATTCACCGACGCAAAAATGCGGTCCTTGGCGAAAAGATAATCACAAATGATACTCTGGCTGAAAAGATCCTGTTGTGCAAGCTCTTTTTGCTGCTGATAACGGTTCAGTAAAAAGAACATCTGCGTCTGTAAAGCATATGCGGATGGATTACGGTAGAACTTTGGCAGGAACGGGTTTTCGCCTACTCGTTCCAGGATCACTCGGGAGCCGAATTCCTCTCCCAGCATCTCAACCAGGCTGGTTTTTCCGACGCCGATGGGACCTTCGACAACGATGTGTCTATTGTCTGTCATTGGCGGTTTCAAATTATAAGGGCTCCATAAGTTTCTGGTCAAGTGTCCCGACCAGTCTCACACCCTGTTCCGGGTATTTCTCCGCAAGTTTTCCAGCCATAAACGCGACGGAACTATCCTCTCCAGGAATCCTGAGTTCGGGAGCCAGGTCGGTCAACGGAATGAGGACAAACCGCCTCTCTTTCATCCTCGGATGAGGGAGAGTGAGCCGCCTGCTTGTTGATACCGTTTCACCGAAAAGCAAAAGATCGAGGTCAATAACCCTTGGGGTATTACGTCCCTGAAACCGTAATCTTCCCATGGACTTCTCGATGTCATTCAGAACCCGGAGAAGCTGTTGGGCGGTTAATGTCGTTGTAACAGCTGCGATGGCATTGAGGAAAGGACTACTCACCATGCCTACGGGGTCCGTTTCGTACACCGGGGACACAGCTGAAACTGTAATCTCGGGGTGAATCTTCAGGCGTCCTATCGCTTTTACAAGGGCCTGTTCCCTGGCTCCCTCGTTGCTGCCCAATCCGAGGTAAGCTGTTGTTGCAATCGCCTTTCCATGTTTTACCACTGCACTGTATCCAGCCGATCAAGAGCTTCTTTCAGACGATCCTCATTAACCGTTAAAGAGATCCTGAAAAACCCTTCACCAAACTCACCGAAACCGTTGCCAGGGGTGAGAACCACACCGGTCTCCTGCAGGACCCTGGAAACAAACCGGGCTGACCCCAATCCCTCAGGTGTCCTGACCCAGACGTAAAAGGTTGCCTTGGGAACAGAGAATGAGAACCCCTTTTTTCTCAGGAAGTCACAGGCCAGATCCCTTCGGGCTTTATAGATCCGCCTCAGTTCAGCAACCGGTTCCTGGTCCGAACTCATGGCTTCGATAGCGGCCTCCTGCACCGCCTGAAAAACACCTGAATCGATGTTGGTCTTTATCCCGCCAAGACCTGCAACCGCGTCTGGATTACCGCATGCGAACCCGATTCTCCACCCTGTCATGTTGTAGGTTTTTGACAGGGAGTGGAACTCCAGACAGACTTCCCTGGCACCGGGTACCTGGAGAAAACTTGGAGGAGGATCGTCATCGAAGAAGACCTCGGTGTAGGCCGCGTCATGGCATACAATGATCCCGTGTTTCCCGGCGAAATTCACGACCTGGGAGAAGAAATCCAGGGTGGCGCCGGCGGAAGTCGGATTGTTTGGATAGTTGAGAAAAAGCAGCCTGGCTCTTGTGAGGATTTGCGCGGGGATAGCATCGAGATCGGGCAGGAAGCCGTTTTCCTCGAGAAGAGGCATGATGTATGGTTCCCCTCCCGCAAACAGGGTGCCTATATTGTAGACGGGATAAGCCGGATCAGGGCACAGCACCACCTCACCCGGGTTGACGAAGGCAAGAGGAACGTGGGCGATACCCTCCTTGGAGCCGATGAGTGAGACGATTTCATTCTCAGGGTCAAGATCGATGTCGAAACGGCCCCGGCACCAGTCGGCAGCAGCCTGTCGGAAGCTTAACATTCCCTCGTAGCTTGGATATTGGTGGTTTGCAGGATCCCCGGAAGCTTGTTTGAGGCGGTCAATGATGTGGGATGGTGTAGGGAGATCGGGGTCCCCGACACCGAGGCTGATGATATCAACCCCTTTTGCGGCAAGCTCTGCCTTCTTCCGATCGATCTGGGCGAAGAGATATGGTGGGAGCTGCTTCAGCCTGTCCGCCTGCTCTATTTTCATGTAAGACCCCTTGAAGTAATCAATTCCAGATTTCAGATCCCAAATTCCAAAGGAAAGCGTTTGTCATTGCGAGGAGCGTCGAGTCAGGATGAGAGCGACGTGGCAATCTCGGATTGCCGAGGCCACCTGTCCGGGCGAGGTTTTTTGCGACATCGGCAGTCTCGTCTGACTGAGATCGCCACGCTCTCACATTATTCAGGTCGCTCGCGATGACTATCGCAGCCCATGCGCCCCCTCGCCCATTCTCCCCCTCTTTCCTGGCTAATCCAACCCCAGCACATCCGCCATGCTGTAAAGGCCCGGCGGCTGGTCCACAACCCAGAGGGCTGCGCGAACCGCACCCTGAGCGAAATTATCCCTGCTGTGGGCCCGATGCGTCAGTTCAAGTCGTTCACCTGGTCCGGCAAGAAGCAGTGTGTGCTCACCCACAATGTCTCCCGCTCTGATGGTCTGAATGCCGATCTCATTGTCGGTTCGCTCACCAATCATTCCATGCCGGGTATATACGGCATCTGTCTCAAGATCCCGGCCAAGAGCTGATGCGACTATTTCAGCGAGACGCATAGCAGTTCCGCTTGGTGCGTCTTTTTTCATGCGGTGGTGCGCCTCGACGATCTCCACATCGTAGCTGTCTCCCAGGGATAAGGCCGCCATCCCGGCCAGCTTGAACAGAAGGTTGACCCCGACACTCATATTAGGGGCAAAGACAGTACGGGTTCGTTGGGCAAAGATGGTAAACGCTTCCGCCTCCTCAGGGGAAAATCCGGTGGTTCCGACCACCGCGGCGACACCCGTTTCGGCACAGGCTTCCATGTGTTGGAGAGCTGCTCCGGGGGCAGTGAAATCGATGAGAACGTCAGATTCCTCCAGCAGAGACTCAATACTGGTGATCAGCGGGACACCCGCCCTGTCCACGCCGGCCATCTGCCCGGCGTCCTCCCCCAGAGACAGATTTCCTTCCCTCTCAAGAGCTCCAGTCAGAACGATGCCCTCAGCTCCGGCGAGAGCACGAATGACGGCTTTACCCATCCTGCCCGCGGCTCCGGATACGATTGCCTTGATCATACTTCAGATCTCCATATCTAGGAGCCCCATGAGGTTCTCCGGCAGGCTCCTAGCTCACGTCGATCCCGAAATCCTGAAGGGCTTTACGAACCTGAGGAGCGGCTTTGTCCGATAAGGGAACCAGTGGAAGCCTGAGTTCATTGACGATCCTGTTCATAAAAGCAAGGGCTCCCTTTACCGGAATGGGATTGGTCTCGACAAACAGGGCATCACACAGCGGCAGGAGCCGGTAATGCAGCTCCTTGGCGGTGTTAATGTCGCCTGCATGATGCGCCCTGACCATGTCGGACATCTCCCGGGGTGCCACGTTGGATGTGACAGATATGACCCCGTGTCCTCCGAGGGACATCAGGGAATAAACCAGGGTGTCCTCACCTGAAAGCAGCACAAAGTCATCGGGGACCAGTTCGAGAGTATAACTCGCCTGTTTAAGATCACCGGTGGCGTCCTTAAGTCCGACAATATTAGGTACCTCGGCCAGACGTCCCACCGTTTCAGGCACCATGTTGATCCCCGTTCGTCCGGGGACGTTGTAGAGGATGATGGGGATATCCACCCTGGCGGCCACATGACTGTAATGCTGGAAGAGGCCTTCCTGGGTCGGCTTGTTATAGTAGGGTGTTATCATAAGGCAGGCATCGGCTCCGGTGTTCTTTACCCGTTTGGTCAGTTCCACCGCCTCTGAGGTCGAGTTGGATCCTGATCCGGCGACAACAGGGACTCTGCCCGCCACCTGATCGACCGTGATCCTGACAACCTCAATATGCTCATCATGGCTCAAAGTGGATGCCTCCCCTGTGGTTCCACAAGGGACCAGACCATCTATTCCGCTTTCGATCTGGTAGTCAATGTGACGGCGCAGAGCATCCTCGTCGATTCGCCCTTCCCGGAACGGAGTTACCAGTGCTGTCATGGCTCCCTTGAACATACTAACCTCCCTGAACAGTCTCCTCTGTGAGCTGTCCACTATAGACGATAAGGGCTGCACCCTCCAGATATACCTCTTCTCCCATGGGGTTCCCGGGATCCAGATGAATCTTCAGGATGTCGCCTCCGGATGTGTGAACCTCTACAGGAGGAAACGCAATCTGTCGAGCCACACAGAGCACTGTTGATGCTACAGCTCCGGTGCCGCAAGCCAGTGTCTCTCCCTCCACGCCCCTTTCATAGGTCCTCACTCCAATGGTGTTCGAGTTCAGAACCTCGACGAAATTGACGTTGGTGCCGGCTGGGGCGAACCGGGGGTGGAACCTTATCTCCCTGCCCAATTCGACTACCGGGCATTTTTGAAGTTCACCGCTTTCAACGAAAACGACAGCATGCGGCACTCCGGTGTTGATAAACCCGACCTCAAGCTCACTGCCGCCCCCGAGGTTCAGGGAGAAGCTCTTTTCCATCCCTGAGGGAGGAGTGAGTTGGACCCGGACACTCTTGCCGTCTACCCTGGCTTTGATGGGACCGACGAGGGTCCTGAAGGTCATGTCAGAGCCGGCGATATCCTTCAAGGAGGCGAAACGCGCAGCACAGCGGGCGCCGTTTCCGCACATTTCCGCTTTGCTTCCGTCCGAGTTGAAGAACCGCCAGGAAAAATCCAGGTCCGGGTCATCCTGGATGAGGATCAGACCGTCGGCACCGACAGATTGGCGTCTCCTGCACATGTTAGTGGCAAAAGCGGCCATCTCCTCCTCACGGATGTTGCCTGACCGGTTGTCGATTATGATGAAATCGTTACCCGTGCCGGTCATTTTTGTGAATTTTATTGGATATCTCATCTAGGTTCCAGTTTCTTGTTTCTGGTTTCTAGTTGCTAGATCAAAGATCAAAGAACAAAGAACGAAGAGAAAGCGCCTGTCATTGCGAGGAGGCCTGGAGCATACGGCTGACGTGGCAATCTCGGATAATCGAGACCGCTCCAGGCGAGGCGTTTGGCGACTGAAGCAGTTTCATATAGCTGAGATCGCCACGCTCCCACATAATTCGGGTCACTCGCGATGACGATCGAATGATCCTCCTGCTCTTCTGCACTACTGCACTCATGTACTCATTCGCTTCTATCTTCTGTCTACCGTCTACTGTCTACTGTATTCTAGTCTTTAAAAAATCTCTCCCCGCTCACCAGGTCCTCGTAGGTCTCCCGATCACGGATAATCTGGTATCTGTCACCCCTGGCCATGACCTCGGCGCATCGCGGCCGGGAATTATACTGGGAGGCCATGGGAAAGCCATACGCACCCGCGCTCATAATCGCCAGCAGTTCCCCCGAATGAACCCTTGGCAGCATGTGATCTCTTGCCAGAAAATCCGTGGACTCGCAGATCGGCCCGACGATGTCCGCCACCATTTCCTCCCGATCAGACCGAATCACTGTCCTGACCTCCTGATAGGCATCATACAGACTCGGTCTGATGAGGTCATTCATCGCGGCATCCACAATGACGAAATTTTTTGTGGGCCCCTTTTTATTGTAAAGCACTTTTGTAACCAGAATGCCGGCGTTACCTACAATTACCCGGCCTGGTTCGAAGATCAGTGTTCTATCAGTATTCCCTGTCGCATCGAGGATGGTCTCGGCATAGTTGGAAGGTAGAGGAGGGGACTCTTTGTCGTAAACGATGCCAAGGCCGCCTCCCACATCAATGTACCTGATGGAGATACCATCATCCTCCAGGACATTAACGAGTTCCATAAGTTTAGCCACGGCTTCGCCAAACGGTTCCGAGGATGTCAATTGAGATCCTATATGACAATCGACACCGATCACATCGATATTGTCCATTCCGGCCGCTTTACGATAGAGATAAAATGCCTCCGTCACCGGGATCCCGAACTTGTTCTTTTCCATCCCTGTGGAGATGTAAGGATGGGTCCTGGGATCAACATCCGGATTGACCCTCAGGGAAACCGGAGCTCTTCTGTTCATGTAACCTGCTATCCGGTTGATGGTCTCGAGCTCTTCGAAGGATTCCACATTGAACATGAGGATGCCCGTATCGAGAGCAAACCGGATCTCATCTTCTTTTTTTCCTACTCCGGAGAAGACTGTTTTCCCGGGCTTGATGCCCGCCTTGAGAGTACGGTAAAGTTCACCACCCGAAACGATATCGGCGCCCGCTCCCATAGTGGCCATGAGTTTGAGGACGGCAATGTTAGAGTTGGATTTTACGGAAAAACAGATGAGATGGTTTACACCCGCGAAAGCTTCTTCGAAAACCCTGTAATGGCGCTCGATCGTAGATGCGCTGTACAGGTAAAAGGGCGTTCCTACCTCAGCTGCGATGGTTTCAACCGGCACTTCCTCGCAGTGTAGTTTGTTTCCCTGATAATTAAAGTAATTCATCGATTTTTATGTGGTGCGCGATAACGGGTAATCTGCGGCCTGAAAATGGTCGACTACCATATTCTTCCTCTCCCCTGGCGGGAGAGGACCGAGGAGAGGGGGAGATAATATCGTACGTCTTCCACCTTCGCTAAAGCTTCGGTGGGACAAGCCGGTCCCGCGCTCCCTCGGGCCTTGCATCTCACCCATTCTCGGGCACCTTAAAACCTTTCTTCCTCTGTGGCCCGTCTCCATCGGACGGCTCTGTGCCCTCTGTGTTAAAGGTCTTATACCCCCGAAAAAAGAACGACAATCTAACAGACAAAATCAGAGACTGTCAATCGGTTCAACCTTATTCTCAGCATCGATCCGACCATTGTCGTGTGTTGAGGCGCTCCCTTCATCCGGCCCCCAGGGACCCGATGGATTTACGGGTGTTCCTCTCACTCCGCATGAAATGGTCAGGATTACCAGGAAAAGACCGCTAATCAGTGTCAATCTGGGCCAGGAAAGCACGAGCCTCCTCCATGGCGTCTTGTACTCTTGCCGGCGCTGTTCCACCGGGAACATCTTTCTTATCCAAAGATGCCTGAACGGTCAGGATTTTAAGCGCGTCCTCATTAAAATACTCAGAGAAGGTGCGCAGTTCGTCAACGGACATTTGGGAGAGAACCCTTCCCTTGTCGAGACAGTCCCTTACAATCTTTCCGGTGATCTCATGGGCATTTCTGAAGGGCACTCCCTTCTGAACCAGGTAATCGGCCAGGTCTGTGGCAGTGATGAACCCGTCAACGGTTGCAGTTTCCAGGCGTTCCCGGTCAAAACTGGATCCTGCCAGAAGGCCCGCCATGACTTCCAGGGAACCGGAGAGAGTGTCCACTGAGTCGAAGGTCGGCTCCTTGTCCTCCTGTAGGTCCCTGTTATAGGCCATGGGCAATCCCTTAAGGGTTACCAGAAGTGATGTCAGGTTTCCGATCATTCTGCCCGTCTTACCGCGAATCAATTCGGCTGAATCCGGATTCTTCTTCTGGGGCATCATGCTGCTTCCTGTACTGTAAGAATCCGGCAGGGCCACAAAGGAGAATTCGGTGCTTGCCCAAAGAATGATCTCCTCCGCAAGGCGGCTGAGGTGAATCTGGCACAACGCGGCGGCGAAAAGGAACTCGGCAACAAAATCCCTGTCCGATACGGCGTCCATGCTGTTGCGTGACACTTCGGAGAAACCCAGTTCGTTCGCTGTCATCTCTCTGTCGATGGGAAAAGAGGTGCCGGCCAGAGCTCCTGATCCCAGTGGAGATGCCGACAGGGTGTTCATGAACCCGGCCAGTCTGCCGTGGTCTCTTCTGAACATCTCAAAGTACGCCATGAGGTGATGAGAAAGCAGAATGGGCTGTGCCCTTTGCAGATGAGTATAACCGGGCATAAAAGTGCCGGAATACTCCCCGGCCTTCTCAATGATCACTCTCAGTAGTTCAACAAGAAGATCCCTGATCCTCCTGGCTTCCTCACGCAGATACATTCTGAAATCCAGGCCCACCTGGTCATTGCGGCTTCGTGAAGTGTGAAGACGCGATCCGGCATCGCCGATCTGTCGGGTCAGTGCGGATTCAATATTCATGTGAACATCCTCGAGGGATGGATCCCAGTTAAAGCTGTCATCCTCGATCTGATTCCGGATATTTTCCAAACCCTCGATGATCAGGCGGGCATCTTCCTTTGGAATTATCCCTCTCTCACCAAGCATCCGGGCATGTGCGATACTGCCCTCGATATCCTGGCGATAAAGGCGTTTGTCAAAGGATACTGATTGGGAGAAACGTTCCATGACATCGGATGTGTCATGTCGAAATCTGCCCTGCCACGGTTTCTTACTCATTGGTGCTCCTTTTTCAATGTGTATTTAAGGAGGTCCATCATTCACGAGGTTATGTGCGAAAGATCCTGGATAGGATGTGTCTTGTGCCGTCGGTGATGTCGAGGTTCTCTGTCATGCTCCTGTCAGCCCAGATAACCTCCGAAACTTCATCGGTGTTTGGAACAAGATCCCCACTCTTTGAAATTGCCAGATAGTATAATATCACGTAATGTTCGCTATGCTCATCGGAGGGTGCGATTTCGTATACGTCCACCAGCCCCTTGACATGGACCTCAAGTCCCACCTCCTCAAACACCTCTCTCTTCAGAGCAGCGGTAATGGGTTCGCCCAAAGCGATCTTTCCTCCAGGCATGACCCATTTGCCGAGATAGGGAGGGATGGCCCTTCTGGTCAGGAGAATGCGCCCCTCGGGGTCCTTGACTACCGCTACTACTGCCGTTCTTACGGCCTTCTTCCTGTATTTCATATTTGTTTATCCGAGATCAAAGAACGAAGAAAAAGCGCTTGTCACTGCGAGGTGTTTGGCGACCGCGGCAGTCTCGGCTTGCTTAGATCGCCACGTCACCCTTTTAATAAGGATCAGGGTGACTCGCGATGACGATCACTTGCTCTAATCACCTCGTTACATCGATACCTCGACACCTCGATACAATTAATCCTTCTTCCTCTTCTTCGCTTCCAACATGGCATTAATGCGAAGCCGGAGGGCGTTGACCTTGATAAAGCCTGTGGAATCGGCCTGGTCGAAGACGGATTCCTCCTCGAACGTCGCGAAATCGGGCATATACAGAGAATGCGGAGCCTTTCTGCCCACCACATGGCATGCGCCCTTGTACAACTTGAGCCTCGCGGTTCCGGTGACTCCTTTCTGGGTCTCATCGATGCATTTCAACAGCCATGACATCTCCGGAGAGAACCAGTATCCGTTGTAGATCAGATCTGAAAACTTAGGTGTCAGAGAGTCCCTCAGGTGCATGACCTCCCGGTCCATCGTCAGAGATTCCACGGCACGGTGTGCCAGGTGCAGGATCGTCCCGCCAGGGGTCTCGTAAACACCTCTGGATTTCATGCCGATATACCTGTTCTCGACCATGTCCAACCGGCCGACCCCGTGCCGTCCCCCCATCTCGTTGAGCCGCTCGAGAAGGGCGGCCGGCGAGAGCGGTTCTTCATCCACCGCGACCGGGATCCCGTCTTCAAAATCTACAGTCAGATAATCTGATTTGTCCGGCGCGTCTTCAGGAGCCACCGTCAGTGTGAACATGGATTCATCGGGTTCATGCCACGGGTCCTCCAGAATCCCGCCTTCATAACTGATGTGAAGAAGGTTCCTGTCACTGCTGTACGGTTTGTCTTTGGTCACCGGAATGGGGATGTTGTGTTCACGCGCGTATTCGATCAGAGATGTCCGGCTGCCAAGGTCCCACTCCCTCCAGGGTGCTATTACTGAAATACCGGGCATGAGCGCATGGTATGCGAGTTCAAATCGAACCTGGTCATTGCCCTTACCGGTGGCGCCGTGTGAAACAGCGTCCGCTCCGACTCGTTTTGCCACCTCGATCTGGGCTTTGGCGATAATGGGACGAGCGATGGATGTGCCAAGGAGATAAAAGCCCTCGTAAACAGCATTGCCCTTCAGGGCGGGAAAGACGAAATCCCTGACAAATTCCTCCCTGATATCCTCTATGTGGACTTCACCGGCACCTGTCCTGAGTGCCTTTTCCCTGAGGCCATCCATCTCATCGCCCTGTCCGAGATCGGCGGCGAAGGCGACCACTTCGCATCCGTACTCTTCCCTGAGCCAGGTGAGGATGACGGAGGTGTCCAGGCCGCCGGAGTAGGCCAGTACCACTTTCTTGATGTCGGGTTTACTCATCTGCTCTCCCTATAATAATGCGGTGCGCGATAACAGGCAATCTGCTGTGTTCTCAGTCGCGCGTGATCCTCGAAGTACTACCTTCGTACGTCTCCGGTCCCGCGCTCCCTGCGGCCTTGCATCTCACCCATTCTCCCGCACCTTAAATTATTCAATATTCCAGATTTCATATTCCAAATTCCAAAAAAAGAGCAGTCATTGCGAGGAGGTCAGGGTTAGCGACCGACGTGGCAATCCATTTTGTCGAGACCGCCTGCGCTGGTGAGGCGTTTTACGACGACAGTCTCATATAGCTGAGATCGCCACACTCCCTCTCTCCCCATCCCTCTTTCTCCGAGTCGCTAGCTCAACAGCCATTCCATGAGCGCCTTCTGAGTGTGGAGGCGGTTCTCGGCCTGATCGAGAATGATGCTTCTGGGATGCTCCATTATCTCATCTGTGATTTCCTCACCGCGATGTGCCGGCAGACAGTGCAGGACCATGGCATCCTCGCTTGCGGAGGAGAGCAGTTCAGTATTCAGTTGATAGGGGGCGAGGTCCCGCCTTCGCTTCCGGGCTTCATCTTCCTGGCCCATGCTGGTCCAGACATCCGTGTAGAGAAAACGTGCGCCTGAAACGGCGGCTGTCGGGTCTCTGACAACCTGAACCGATCCTCCGCTCCGGGAAGCCAGGCGGCGGCCGTTTTCCAGATAGCCCTTGTCAGGGTCATAACCATCCGGACAGGCGAGGACGAGGTCCAGCCCCATCATGGAACAACCTGTGATCAGGCTGTTCGCGACGTTATTGCCGTCGCCCAGGTAGGCGATCCTGGTCCCTTTCAACTGGTCCGTGTTCTCCTGGATGGTGAACAGGTCGGCAAGGGCCTGGCACGGGTGGGTCAGACCGGTCAATGCGTTGACAACCGGGATGTCCGCTTCCTTTGCCAGGATCTGGACGGTTTCCTGGGAGAAGGTTCTGACAACCAGGGCTGAAAGATAGCGTGAGAGAACCCTTGCGGTGTCGTGCAGAGGCTCCCCCCGGGACAGATGGACATCCCTGGGACTGAGGAAGATTGACTGGCCGCCAAGCTGATGGATACCGACCTCGAAGGAAACCCGGGTCCTGGTGGAGGCCTTCTCGAAAAGAAGCCCCACACTTTTCCCAAGCAGGGGACAGTGGCCTGGGTCGGGCGATTGTTTCATCTCACGGCTCCTTTGAAGCAAGCCTGCAAGTTCCTGTGGTGTCAGATCCAGAAGGGTCAGAAAATCCTTTTTCATCAGGATGAACCTCCCCGGGACAAGAGTGTGTCCCTCAGAGCGTCGATCAGACCGTGGATGTCCTCTTCGGTCACAGTAAGTGGAGGGGTAAAGCGCAGCGTGTGCTCCTGAACTACGGTTGTCAGGTATCCGCGCTGTATCAGCTGCTGCACGACCGGTGCCGCTTTTATGTTCAGTTCAAGACCGATGAGTAGACCGGTACCTCGGACCTCCAGCGCCGCCGGCTCGGACTGGACCAGATCCTCCAGACCTTCAGAAAGGATGCGGCCCATTTTCCCGGCGCGGTGAGGTAGATCCTGTTCGACGACCGTGTTGATGGTGGCCAGAGCCGCCGAGCAGGCGAGAGGATTGCCGCCGAACGTGCTTCCGTGCGAGCCTGGTCCCAGATGGGATGCTGCCTGTTCGCTGGCAAGAACGGCACCGATGGGGAAACCGTTGCCGAGACCCTTGGCCAGGGTAATGATATCCGGCTTGATGCCGAAAAGTTCATAGGCGAAGAGCACTCCACATCTGCCCACCCCGGTCTGGACCTCGTCCATCATCAGCAGGACATTATTCGCACGGCACAGATCGGCCGCCTCTTTTACAAAACCGGGATCAACGGGTCTGACACCTCCCTCCCCCTGTATTGGCTCCATGAAAAAGGCGCAGGCATCAGGGAGGTGATCCCTCAGGCCCTGAATATCGCCTGCCTCGATGTGGACAAACCCTTCCGGGTAAGGGGAGAATGCCTCGATGTGATGTTTCGGGTCGGTTGCGGTCAGTGCCTTCATGGTTCTGCCGTGAAAGGCGCCCTTCAGGCTGATAACTGTGTTTTTTCCGGAACCGTGTTCCTCAAAAGCTGTTTTTCGGGCGACCTTGATAGCGGCTTCCGCTGCTTCCGCCCCGCTGTTGCAGAAAAACACGCGGTCCATGGAGGTTAACTCGGTAAGCCTCCTTGCCAGGTCGATCTGGGGGGTGTTGTAATACCAGTTTGAGACATGAAGGAGATTCGCGGCCTGGCGCCTGATCGCCTCCGTCACGGCCGGATGACAGTGACCCAGATTGCAGGTTGCGATCCCGGCGACAAAATCGACGTACTCGCGGCCCTCGGAGTCCCAGACGCGGCAGCCATCCCCCCGCTCGAAAATCAGGGGATACGGTCTGTAGTTGGGGAAAAGGCAGGTTCTGGCAGTCCCGAGTTTTTGTTCAACATCCGATCTTTTCACTGGACGATTTCCGTTCCGATGCCTGTTTGAGTGAATACTTCGAGAAGGACAGCGTGTTCGATCCTCCCATCGATGACGTGGACCTTGGCGACACCAGCTTCCAGGGCGGCACCTGCCGCTTCAACCTTGGGAATCATCCCGCCGTGGATAATGCCTCCCCTCGTCATTTCTTTGAGGATCTCCCGATCGATGGAAGGGATCAGGTTGCCCTCCTCGTCCTGAATGCCGGGGACGTCGGTCATGAGGATGAGCTTTTCCGCCATCAGGGCCCCCGCCATGGCGCCGGCGACAGAATCGGCGTTGACATTATAGGTGTTTCCATCACCATCGACACCCACGGGAGCAATGACCGGGATGAAATTGCCGTCGTCCATTCGCTGGATGATCTCCGGATCGATATGGACCACCTTGCCCACCCTGCCCGGGTCAATTATCTCGGGAGGGCCGTCTTCAATGGAATCATCCTCGATAAGGAGTTTTTCCACATGGAACAAACCCCCGTCCTTGCCGGTCAGGCCGACAGCTCGTCCGCCATGTTTTTGAATAAGAGCGACGATATCCTTGTTGACCTTTCCTCCCAGCACCATCTCAACGATGTCCATGGTTTCCTCATCGGTTATACGATGCCCTCTGACGAAGCGGCTCTCCTTTCCCATTTTGGCCAATGTCTGACCGATCTGGGGACCCCCGCCGTGGACGACCACCGGTTTGATGCCGACATACCTGAGGAGAATGACATCCTGGGCGAATTTGGACCTCAGCGTGTCATTGACCATGGCGTTTCCGCCGTATTTGATGACGACGGTCTTTCCCCGGAAGGCCTTGATGTACGGCAGAGCTTCCAGGAGGATGTTGGCCTTCTCAATGAGTGTTTTCATCCTGATACCTTGTCCCTGAGACGATTCAGTTCCTCGATCTGTTTGTTGGTGGCAACCACTTCATCGATGCTGTCGAGGAGGTTCTGGTAGAGCCAGGCGTTCTTCAACCCCATAGCCGCGTGAGGGGCCAGAGCCGTGAGGATCTCCAGGTCCCAGTCGTTGAAGGGAAGCTCGTCCTCCTTGTCGTACACAACAAGAATTCCAATTGTGTTCCCCTTCAACTTGATGGGGACGGCTGCCATGTTTCCCGGCGCCAGACCCCGGAGGAAGTCCACCGTAGGATCGGTTTCATCATTTTTCCTGATGTCGTTGACAACGATCGGTTTTCCAGATTCCAGAACCTTACCGATAATTCCCGAGCCGGGATTAAACGATTCCATCCTGACAGGGAGGTCGTCATCAGCGCTGACGGCCTCGATCTTCAACTGATCCCCGTCCTCATCGACTGTAACGAGAGCACATACCTTGCCCCGAAGGTTGGTTCTGATACGATCCACCATGTTCTGGTAGATCTCCTCGGGACCCAGGCTGGAAGCCAGCGAGAAGACAACGTTGTTTATGTAGGTGAGCTTCAGATGCTCCTTCTCAACTTTCTGGCTCAGAGACAGGCTGGCGATCTCCATCGACACCAGATGGGTGAATGTGCTCAGAATAGTCAGGTCCTCCTCGTTGAACGGTTTCCCATCCTGTTTGTCGTTGGCGCTTATCGCACCCACCACCTTTTTGTTGAAAAAAAGAGGTGTGCAGATGAATGACGGGGAATCATACTGTTTGGAAAACCTGGCAGTCTTCATCCTCCTGTCTTCATGGACATTCTCCACGAGAACCGGTTTGCGCTCCCGAACAACCCAGCCGGTAACTCCCTTCGAGACCGGCTGCCGGATGGTGTTCATGATCTCAGGGCTCATCCAGTTGGACTGAGCCATGTGAAGGTTTTCGCCCTTTCTGTCGAGAAGCATAATGGAGACTTTCTTTGCCTCGAGGACTTCGGCAATAAGCTCCAGGGTTTTTCTGAGAAATTTGTCTTTTCGGACGATCTCCTCTGGGAGATGATCCTCCATGGCGATTGAGGTCAACCCCTCCGTATGCTTCTCCAGGAGGCGTAAACGCTCGAACTTTTTCCTGCTGTCCCTCTGAAGATCGCTTTTTTCGAGGACGTTCCTCGTAGTACGAAGAACGTCCTCGGACTTGAAAGGCTTTTTCAGGATGTCCGAAGCCCCTCTGGACATGGCAAGGACCGCCGTCTGTTGGTCCTCCCTCGCCATGAGGATGACGACTTTCTGTTTCGGATTATATTTGCGTATGGCAATAAGTGTGTCGTTTCCCGAAAGCCCCGGCATCCGGTCGGCGAGAAACACGATGTCAAATGGACCGGAACTCCTCACAGCGCCAATAGCCCGCTGTCCATCAGGGGCCTCTTCGATCTCGAAACCCTCTCTGGACAGGATGTCGCGTATAGCCTGCTTGTGAACATCTACACTCTCCACAATGAGCATCTTTCTCATTATCAAGCCTCTCTGTTTTCGTAACCGATCACAGGATGTAACGGCTCAGATCCTCGTCACCCACCACATCGGAAAGTTTCTCATGGACGTGGACTGAATCGATCTCGATCTTCTGTTCGGTAAGGTCGGGAGCTTTGAAGGACAGATCCTCAAGTAATTTCTCCATTATGGTGTGCAGTCTGCGTGCCCCGATATTCTCCGTGCGGGTGTTGACCTCCTCGGCCATCGAAGCGATGGTCTCAATGGCATCCGGTGAGAATTCCAGCTCAAGGCCCTCGGTTCGCATCAGTTCCGTGTACTGGAGTATGAGCGCGTTTTCCGGCTCGGTAAGGATTCGAACAAAATCCTCTCTGGTCAGCGGATCCAGTTCCACCCTTATCGGAAACCTGCCCTGCAGTTCGGGAAGCAGGTCAGAGGGTTTTCTCCCGTGAAAGGCTCCCGCAGCGATGAACAGGATGTGATCGGTTTTCACCATGCCGTGCTTGGTTGTTACTGTCGTCCCCTCGATAATGGGAAGCAGGTCTCTCTGGACACCTTCCCTCGAGACGTCAGGCCCTTGGGCGGATTCCCTGCCGGTTATCTTGTCGATCTCGTCCAGGAAGATGATCCCGTTCTGCTCGACCCGGTTAATGGCCTCGGTTGTGACCTTTTCCATGTCAATGAGCTTCTGGGCCTCCTCCTGAGCGAGCAGCTCCGCAGCTTCGGCAAGTTTGACCTTGCGGGATTTCTTTCGGCCGGGGAACATATTGCCCATCATGTCCTTCAGGTTGATGTCCATCCCCTCCATTCCCGGGCCTGTAAAGATCTCCACCAGTGGCGTGGATTTTTCCTCCACCTGGATCTCAACTTCGCGCTCGTTCAGCTCACCTTTTCTGAGCATTCGGCGAAGCTTTTCACGGGTGTCTACGCCAGGGGCGTGCGGCTCCGCCGGCGCCACCACGGGCTTCGGGGAACTGTGTGGCAGGAGGAGATCGAGGATCCGCTCCTCGGTCATGGCGTCGGCTCTCTCCATGACCGTGACCATGGACTCCTCCTTGACCATCTTGATGGCCAGTTCAGTCAGGTCTCTCACCATGGATTCCACATCACGGCCCACATAGCCGACCTCGGTGAATTTGGTTGCCTCCACCTTGATAAAAGGGGATTTAGCTAATGTGGCCAACCGCCGGGCGATCTCGGTCTTGCCGACACCGGTAGGGCCCATCATTATGATATTTTTTGGCGCGATCTCATCCCTGAGTTCCTCCGGGACCTGGCGTCTCCGCCACCTGTTCCTCAGGGCTATAGCTACACATCTTTTGGCTTTTTCCTGGCCTATGATGAACCTGTCCAGACTATCAACGATCTCTCTTGGTGTGAAGTTTCTTTCGGTCAATGCAGTTACCTCGTGTTAAAGTTCCGAGTCCCGGTTTGTCTAATGTCCCGGGTAATAATCCAAGATCCAAAATCCAAGAGTAAACGCTTGTCACTCTCCTCATCTGATTTAACCGCTCTGCGCCCTCTCATAATTATTCCAGCTCTTCCACCGTGATCTCGTCATTGGTATAAATGCATATCCTCGCGGCGATCCTGAGTGCCTTATTCACCACCTCGGCCGCGGAAAGATCCGTTCCGTCCAGTAGGGCGTCAGCGGCTGCTCTGGCGTAGGCTCCTCCCGAACCGATAGCCAGTATCCCGTCATCGGGTTCGAGGACATCCCCGGCGCCTGAAATGAGAAACAGATTGTCCTTGTCACACACCGCCATCAGGGCTTCAAGTCTGCGAAGTATCCTGTCCGTGCGCCAATCCTTGGCCAGCTCCACAGCGGCCCGGGAAAGATTTCCCGAGAACTGCTCCAGCTTTTTCTCAAAACGTTCAAACAGGGTAAAGGCATCGGCCGTGGATCCGGCGAATCCCACCAGCACCTTACCCTGATGGAGGGTCCTGACCTTTCGAGCCGTGTGTTTGATCACCGTTTCGCCAATGGTGACCTGACCATCTCCCCCCATGGCCACCTTCTGGTCCCGGCGCACAGCGAGAACCGTTGTTCCTTTCATTTCCCGTCTCCTTTCCCGGATGACCTGGGATGGGATCTGTCGTAAACATCCAGCAGCCTGTCAAGTGTGACATGGGTGTAGACCTGAGTCGTTTCCAGGCTCTCATGGCCCAGCATCTCCTGGATAGCGGTAAGGTCCGCGCCGCTGTCGAGCAGATGGGTGGCAAAGGTATGCCTGATCACATGCGGGCTGATCCGATTTTCCAGACCGCAGTCCCGGAGGCGCTTCTCGAGTCTCTTCTGGATACTTCTTACAGTCAAACGCCGCCCCCTGTTGTTCAGGAACAATGGGGAGTTCTCCCTCCTGTGGGGCCATCGATCGGTTGCCTTGAGATAGGCCTCCATTCGACGGACCGCCTTTTCCCCGAAAGGCACCAGTCTCTCCTTGTTGCCCTTTCCGCGAACCCTGATGATGCGGCCCGCCTGGTCCCAGTCGGCTCTGTTCAACCGGGCCAGTTCACTGACCCTGATGCCGGAAGAGTACAGAAGCTCCCACAGGGCCATGTCTCTGTGGTCGATGGTCCTGTCGCCTGATGGGGCGTCCAGCAGTGCTGTTATCTCCTCAACGGTCAGGAACCTCGGAGACATACGCTTTGCGCGGGGTGTCGGGATCCCCTCACATGGATTGATGCTCAATACGCCTTCCCTGATCAGATACCGGCTGTAGGAGCGGATAGCCGACATCTTCCTCGCCATGGTGGACCGGTTCAGCCCTCTTTTAAACATGTATCCAAGATATGATCGCACGGATGCCTGCGAATAGGTCTCAAGCTCCCTCGACGTCAGGTGATTGTGGTATTCGGTCAGGTCACGCCGGTAGGCAGACACAGTATGCGGGGAAGCGCCCCTGACATCGGCCATGTGACGCAGGTAACCTGTCAGGTACTCCGGTCCCTGTCGGGATTCCTGATCAGCACTCTGCTTTCCGGTTGCTTCAATCATTGGCAAAATATCCTCACAGCAAATATATAATTATATTTAAGTTATTTTTTAAAGTCCAGACTGGAGCTTGGAAAGATAATCGGTCATATGGGCGACGGCCCTTTCGGAAAGGATCCGTCTTCGGGCGGTTTTCCCGGTTTTGGGCCCATCGGGTAAGGGAAGAAGGCCGAACCGGGCGTTGATCGGTTGAAACTCACCGTGGGGTACGAAAGTAAGGTGATGCAGAAGGGCGCCTGTCATGGTCGTCGGGGGCGGAGGGCAGGGCTCCATTTCAAAGACACTCATTGCCGCGTAAATGCCCGCCATGGCCCCGCTGGCAATGGACTCCACATATCCCTCTACACCGGTTATCTGGCCGGCGAAAAACATCCAGGGTGCGGCTGCAGATCGCTGAAGGGAATCAAGCAGTATTGGAGAGTTGATGAATGTGTTGCGATGAATGCTGCCAAGCCGTTCAAACCTGGCGTTCTCGAGACCGGGTATGGTGCAGAAAACTCTCTTCTGTTCGCCCATCCTCATTTTTGTCTGGAATCCGACCATGCCGTAGAGTGTGCGCTCCCTGTTCTCCGGCCGGAGTTGAACAACCGCGAAAGGTCTTTTTCCGGTTTTCGGGTCAGTGAGACCAACGGGCCTCATGGGACCGAACGCCAGTGTGTCCTCTCCCCGTGCCGCCAGAACCTCCACAGGAAGGCACGCTTCGAAGAGTCTGGTGTTTTCGAATTCATGGGGTTTTACTGCCTCTGATGTGCGAAGAGCGTCAACCAGTTTCAGGTACTCCTCACGTTGCAGTGGACAGTTGACGTAAACTCCCTGGCCGGGCTCCTCATAGCGGTCCTGGATGAAGACACGGTTCCAGTCGATGGAATCCGATTCAACGGTTGGAGAAATGGCGTCGTAAAAAGCGAGGGAACCGGCGCCGAACAGGTTCTCCATAGCCTGTGTTATGGACTCCGATGAAAGAGGCCCTGTGGCAACGATGGATGGACCATCCTCGGGCAGGATGGAGACCTCCTCGCGGATCACCTTTATGAGAGGATTCCGGTCGATGGACGATGTCACAAGGTTGGAGAACTCAGACCGGTCAACGCACAGGGAAGAACCCCCTGGAATAGATGCCTTCCTACCCGCTTTCAACAGCATCGAATCGATGAGGGTCAGTTCAGCTTTAAGAAGACCGCTGGCCCGGTCCACACGATCCGATTTGAGGGAGTTACTGCAAACCAGCTCAGCAAGCTCTCCCGTCCTGTGAGCCGGCGGCATGACGTCAGGCCTCATCTCGTACAGGTGGACAGGGATACCTCTTTTGGCCACCTGCCAGGCGGCTTCACAACCGGCCAGGCCGCCTCCGATGATCTTAACCGGCCGCATCCCGCTGGATCCGGAATCCGCACTCCTTTCGGGGACAGACAAGGTGGTCATCACCCCGGATGTTTTTTTCGGTCATGATGGGATTCTGGCATTGTGGACAGGGCTGGGCAACGGGCGGGTCCCAGGTGGCGAATTTGCACCCGGGATATCGGGAACAACTGTAGAAGGTTCGGCCTTTTTTGCTTCTCTTGACCACGAGTTCTCCCTCACAGCCATCCTCCGGGCATGGCACTCCCGTTGAAAGGGGGAGGGTTCCACGGCAGTCGGGATACCTGGTGCAGCCGAGAAACGGCCCTCCGCGTCCCTGTCTCAGGACCATGGGCCCCTGGCACTCGGGACAGCGTTCTTCCCTCTTCTCCTCCTCCACCAGTTGGATTTTTCCGTCATCGGTTTTTTTGAAGTTAGACGTGAATTTACAGTCGGGATAGCCGGAGCAGGCGAGAAACTCTCCGGTTTTCCCGCTTACTTTGATAACCAGGCCGCGGTCGCATTTCGGACACTGTTCGTCGGTGCCGCCCCACTGGAAATCATCGTCCCCGTTTTCCACCTTGTCCAGTTCGTCGACGAAAGGTTCGTAAAAACCGTTGAGCATCTCGAGGTAGGTTTTGTCCCCTTCCTCGACACTGTCCAGCTGGTCCTCCATGTCGGCTGTAAACTGGACGTCTACCAACCGGGAAAACCGGGTCACGAGATAATCATTCACGGCCATGCCAAGGGTGGTGGGTATGAAGCGTCTCTGTTCCTTGTTGACATAGTTGCGCTTCTGGATCGTATCCAGGATTGCCGCATAGGTGCTTGGCCTGCCGATTCCCTTCTCCTCGAGCATCTTCACGAGTGTGGCCTCGGTATACCTTGGCGGCGGTTGTGTGGTCTTTTTTTCCACCTCCACATCGATCAGCTTAAGGTCCTGACCCTTTGATATGGGTGGGAGGGAAGGGTCCGAGTTCCCCTCGTCGTCACGGCCTTCCTCATAGAGGATGGTGAAACCGTTGAAAATAACCCTCTGGCCGGAAACCTCCATACCGTAAGGTCCAGCTTCGATATTCACCCTGGTCTTTTCCAGCGAAAGATCGGTCATCTGGGACGCCAGGAAACGTTTGTAGATCAGTTCGTACAACCGGGCCTGGTCTTTTTCCAGATGTTGACCGATTTTTTCCGGTGTCAGCTCCAGCCTGGTGGGACGTACCGCTTCATGAGCGTCCTGGGCTCCCTTGCGGTTGCGGTACGCCCTCGGTGAATCAGGGATGTATTCGGACCCGAACAGGTTCTTGACCTGTTCCCTTGCACCGGTAACAGCCTCCCCGGATACCCTTACCGAATCGGTTCTCATATAGGTAATGAGGCCCGTGGTTCCAACATTCCCGATGGATATCCCCTCGTAGAGCTGCTGGGCGATCATCATGGTGCGTTTGGCCGTAAAGCGAAATTTTCTGGCTGCTTCCTGCTGCAGGGTGCTGGTGATAAAAGGCGGCGCGGGACTGCGGCGTGCGGCCCTGATCTGAATGTCGGTGACGGTGTGCTGCTCTTGTTTCAGTTTGGCATGGATCTGCTTTGCGAGGGTTTCATCCGTAATGCGTGTTTTTTTGCCATCGATCTTTTTGCCATCCACGGAGACCAGCCGTGCTTTCACCACGGGTTTTTCCTCTGCCTCGAGGTGAGAAAAAATAAGCCAGTAATCCTCAGGCTTGAAGGCCAGGATCGCCTTTTCACGTTCGCAAACCAGTCGGAGGGCAACGGATTGAACCCTGCCTGCGGAAAGACCACGCCGGATCTTTTTCCAGAGGACGGGGCTTAATTTATAGCCGACCAACCGGTCAATGGCCCTTCGGGCCTGCTGTGCCTCGAACTTGAGATGATCGGGCCTGCCCGGATTCTCGAGGGCCCGGAGAATACCCGCTTTTGTTATTTCATGGAAAAGGACCCGATACACTTTTTCTTCCGGAAGCTTCAGATGATTGGCTATGAGATAAGCGATGGCCTCGCCTTCACGGTCAGGGTCCGTGGCCAGAAGTATCCTGTCAGCATCTTTGGCGGCTTTGGATATCTGGCTTAAAACCTTTCTCTTGCCGGGGATCACCTGGTTCTTCAGAACGAATCCGTGTTCGGTGTCAACCGCCAGTTCCTTTGAGGGGAGATCGATCACGTGCCCGTTGGAGGAGAGGACCCCGTAATCCTTGCCCAGGATCCGTTCGATGGTCTTGGCCTTTGTGGGTGATTCGACAATTATGAGGGATTTTGACATGGTTGGTTTTCCTGAATTCAAAGTTCAAGGTTTAAGGTTCTATTCCCTGCGCATGCTTCTAAACAGAGTTTGGGGCTGATTGTCAACCTTATTTTAATTCAGCCCCCGTATTCAGCCCAATCCAAAATCCAATATCCAACATCAAAGAACAAACCATTCGACGCGCTCCGCTTGCTCAGGGCAGGGAGCAAAGAAGGAAGATCAAGAGGTCGTCACTGCGAGGCGTTTGGCGACCGAAGCAGTCTCGGATTGCCGAGATCGCCACGTCACCCTCCACGAGGCCAGGGTGACTCGCGATGACGATCGTTGAGTTCAAACACCCCGGTACTCCCATACCTCCACACATTTGCGCTGCCACCGGATTACAGCAGCGCATATCTCCCGCCGGGTTCCCTGCGGATGTGGCCTGCTATCTCCAGATGTGACAGTTCGGTCAGCACCTTTGAAATGGTCCAGCCCGTCGCCGTCGCCATCTCCTCCGGAAGCTTGCCCCGACCAGCCAGTTCCCCGAGGAGGGGATGGTGACCCTCTCCGGGGACGGTTTCTGAAGGCGGATCCACTCCCAGCGCCAGTGCCACATCCGCCGCACTGGTAACCGGACAAGCCCCGTCCCGGATCAGAATCAACGGGCCTTCAGACATGGAGCAGTCCGCCCTGCCGGGTACGGCCATAACTTCCCGACCCTGGTCAAGGGCCCATCTGGCGGTGATAAGGGAACCGCTCCTTCTGCCGGCCTCCACCACGATCACGGCCAGAGACATACCGCTTATGATCCGATTTCGACGGGGGAAATTCCCGGGTATTGGCGGAGTTCCCTCCGTGAACTCGGAGACCAGGGCACCGTGCAGGACAATCTGCTCCCTGACCTTTCGGCTGCCTCTTGGATAGTCAAGGTCCAGGCCGCATCCGAGGACTCCTATGGTCCTGCCCCCTGCCCGGAGAGCGGCCCGGTGAGCCGCGGTGTCGATTCCCCGTGCCATTCCGCTTATCACCGTAAATCCGCTGTGGGCCAATCCACGGGCAATCTTTTCGGCCATGGAAACGCCGTAAGGGGTGGGGGTGCGGGAACCGACAATGGCGACCGAAAGGTCGTCTGCCGGCAGTAATTTTCCATCTATGTACAGGGGGTCGGGAGGTGAACAGATGTGTCTGAGCAGGCCCGGATATTCGGGAGAAGCAGGATTAAGGGTTCTGACCGGTCGGCCGGCTGTCTCTTTTTCCCTCATGTGATCTCAAAATCTATATGGCGCCGGGCGGAGTCAACCTTGATCACTCTGATTTTGACCGGGTCCCCGATGCGGAAGGTCCGCCCTGTGTGCTCGCCCACCAGCATGAGGTTTTGTTCCCTGAAATGATAGTAATCATCGTGCATGGTTGTCAGGTGGACGAGACCCTCCACGTAAAATTCGTTGAGTTCGACAAAAAGACCGAAGGACGTCACCCCCGTTATGAATCCCTCGAACTCTTCGCCCAGCTTATCCTCCATAAACCGGGCCCGGTAAAGGGAGAGGATGTCCCTCTCGGCCGATTCGGCCGTGCGTTCGGTTTCGGTGATGTGACCGCAGATCCCGTCCAGGTTCTTCAATTCGCCGGGTTCCCCGATGCCCAGCAGCCCCTTCAGGATCCGGTGGACCATCAGATCGGCGTACCTCCTGATGGGTGAGGTGAAGTGGGCGTAATCGGCAAGGGCCAGTCCGAAGTGCCCCTCCGGTGATGGCGAGTATTGGGCCCTCATCATGGAACGGAGAATGACGGTGTTGATGAACCGCTCCTTACCGGTTCCCCTGACGTCATCGATTATCCTGGTGAAGGGGCGGGGCGTGTGAGCCGAAGACGGGGGAATCGAAAGACCCAGTGCGGACAGGACAAGGTTCAGATCCTCGATGCGGCTTTTATCGGGCGGATTGTGAACACGGTAGACACCGGGCACATCCGATTCCCTGATGAATCGGGCGACAACCTCGTTTGCCAGGAGCATGCACTCCTCCACAAGCCTGTGAGAAGTGTATCTCTCGGCCCGGTAGATGTTCTCAACGTGCCCCATTGTGTCGAGTACGACCGCGGGTTCCGGAAAGTCAAAATCAAGACTTCCGCGCCCGAGCCGCCGCCTGGAAAGGCGGTCGAACAGGTCCCGCAGGGTATCCAGATTTCCTGTGACCTGTGCTCCCTTTTCCAGCGTCTGCCTCGAACCGGTAAAATAATCCTCCACCTGCCTGTATGTCAGTCGGGCGGCGCTTCGGATCACGCTTGTGTAGAAGCTGTATTCAGCAGGGTTGCCCCGGGTGTCGACTTCCACCTGGCAGGTAAATGCCAGCCGGTCCTTGTCCGGATTCAGGCTGCAGATGTCGTTGGAGATGCGCTCGGGGAGCATGGGGACGACGGTGTCCGGAAAATAGACGGAGTTGCCCCGGCGGAAGGCCTCTCTGTCAAGAGGAGAGCCCGGCCTGACGAAATACGACACATCAGCAATGGAAACGTAAAGGGTGATCTTCCCGTCTTTCCCCTTCCTGGCGTAGAGGGCATCGTCGAAATCCCGTGCCCTGGCTCCGTCAATGGTGACAAAATTCAGATCCCTCAGATCCTCCCGGTCCCGGAGCGAACCACCGGGCACAGCCCCGGTGATGGTTGATGCACTTTTCAGCGCTGCCTCGGGAAAACGGTGGGGTATGTGATGACTGTGGATGACGGCTTTTGTTTCAGAACCGGGGTCCTCCGGGTGCCCGAGTACCTCCACGACCTTGCCTCTGGCCGGGCGCCCTCTGGAGGGAAAATCGGTCAGTTCCAATACGACCAGCTGCCCGGGGACAGCCCCTTCCTCCGATCCGGGAGGGATGATGATGTCGGCCGAAAGCCGGCTGTCGTAGGGCCGGCCGAATGAGATACCGTCAGCGTGGTCGAAATGGGCTACGAGATCAGGGTTGCCCCGCTCAATGATCCGGACAACCCGTCCGATGGAACGGCCCCGATAATCTTTTTTTTCCGTCCTGACAACCACCCTGTCGCCGTGCATGGCCGACTTCAGGTTGGCGGGAGGGACGGATACTCTCTGTGATCCGTCATCCGGGATCAGGATGCCGGTCCCCTCACGGTTCATCTGGATCGCTCCGGTTATGAGGTGGATCTTCGAGGGCAGGGCAAAGCGTCCGCCCCTGGTCCTGATCACGGCCCCGGAATCGACGAGGGAATTCAGAGCCCTTGTGAAAGACCGCCTCTCATTTGACGGAACCTTCAGAGCATCGGACAGCTCTTTTGCCAGCAGGGGTCTGTCCGATTCCTCTCCGAGAAACCCCAGAATCCTGTCATTATGCCGCCGTCCCTGTTGTCCCTTGGTCCGCCCTGGTCTTTTCGATGAGTATCTTCTTGACAATTTCATCCTCCGTGTTTTAATTGTCCCTCAGAAAATCCTAGCAAGATCGGGACCAATGGGTACATTCGTAGTACAAAGTACAAGGAATTAAATAAGCGAAAGTGGCGGAACTGGTAGACGCGCTGGGTTCAGGACTCAGTGGGGGTAACTCCGTGGGGGTTCGACTCCCCCCTTTCGCACCAACTTTCAGGGCGCCGTAAGGCGTCCCGCTTTTTTATCCAGATTCCAGAGAAAGCACCTGCCATTGCGAGGAGGCCAGGTGTTGCGCCCACTCTCCC
Organism: Pseudomonadota bacterium; assembly: GCA_003228585.1. GTDB lineage: Bacteria > BMS3Abin14 > BMS3Abin14 > BMS3Abin14 > BMS3Abin14 > SZUA-204. Next base: position 8,098 of record QIEJ01000062.1, on the reverse strand, counting down.
CCTCACCCAGTCGCTGAGTCGGTCATTCACTGCCTTCCCCCTCTTCTCCGTCGGAAAGTACCCCCGCCGCAACCAGCGCTTCCCGGGCAGCGTCCGCTCCCTCGAACAGGATTGCCTTCAGGCCGAAATCCACCGCCCTTTCCACGTTTCCCGGATTGTCGTCAAAAAAGAGCCCTTCCTCAGGGAAAATTTCCAGGCGCTGGCAGGCAACACGGAATATCTCCGGATCCCTTTTGCTGAAGCCCTCCTCGTACGAGGAAACGACATGGTCGAACTCTGACAACAGACCGTCTCTCTGGTCCAGGTCGTAAAGCCAGTTGGTCTGGTCGGTGAGAAGTGTCACCGGTACGACACTCCTGGTCTCCCGGACAAGCCCGGCCATCCCGTCCATGGGTTTGAAGGAGTCCAGAATCAGTTTTCTCCGGGGGTAGAGATCTTCTTTTGCGCCGGCACATTTGGCCAGGGTATCCCAGAAGGTTTTTTCCGGCGCCGTACCGGTGACATATCCCGTGGAAAAGACGGCATCCACCGCCGCGCCGAAAAAGCGATCCGGGTCGAGATCCAATCTGGCCGCGATGGCAAAAAGGCCGTTATGGAATCCTTCGCTGTAATACACTCCTCCCAGATCGAAGAGAACAGATTTGATAGTCATAACTTCCCGATCATCCAAAATCCAAGATCCAATATCCAAAAAAAGTTCAATACTCAGCCTCAGATATCCCATCCAAGAATTTCCAAGTTATATCTCTAATTAATATAAACTACGGGGCAGTTGTAATATAGTTCTAAATGGCCATTACCCAATTTAACACATTGTTACTTGCCTTTTTCCTGTCCCTTTTCATTATTATCTGTATTCTGATCCGGCGTTCTATTCTTGGATTTTAGATCTTGGATTTTGGATTAATTATCTGAAACTCGCTATGTTAATAGGCGCCCACGAATCCATATCAGGCGGTATTGAACTGTCTATAGAGAGGGCTGAACAGGACGGCTGCGAATCTGTTCAGATCTTTTCCGGATCGCCCAACAGGTGGTCGGTTTCTTCCATCGATGAGTCGGTGGCGGGTCTTTTCAGGGAAAAGGTCCAAGCGTCCAGGATTGCGTCGGTCCTGGTGCACGGGTCGTATCTCGTCAATCCCGCCTCTCCGGATCGGGACCTGTGGCAGCGGTCTCTTCGGGCCATGCTGTCCGAGTATCGCAGGTGCAGGGCCCTGGGGGCCGACTATCTGGTTGTCCATCCCGGTTCTCACCGGGGTGCCGGGTCCGCTGAAGGGATAAGGAGGGCCGCTGAGCTTTTCACCATGGTTCTGGAAGAGGTCTCCGACGGCCCCGTGATCCTGCTGGAGAATACAGCCGGACCGGGCCACGCGCTGGGCGGGAATTTCGGGGAACTTTCCCTGATCCGTGACAGGATCAGGGCGGATGATCGGGTGGGGTACTGTCTCGACACGGCCCACGCCTTTGCATCGGGATACGATCTGTCAACCCCTGAATTGGTGGAGGCGAGCCTCAAGAAGATAGACGGGGAGGCAGGTCTGGCATTGATTGGAGCCTTTCACCTAAACGACACCGTAAAACCGTTGGGTTCCAGGGTCGACCGGCACGCCAGAATAGGCGAGGGGCTTCTTGGAGAGGCTGCCTTTGCGTTTCTGCTGCAATGCAGTGATTTTATAAATCACCCTGCTGTTCTGGAGACCCAGCCTCTGCCGGTTCCACAGGGACGGTACAGGGACCAGGTCGATCTTCTGAAAAAGCTGAGAGGAGATGTTAAACACCCATGAGTTTCGTTCCCCTTTTTATCTCCGCGTTTATCGTCGCCCTGTCCGGCGCCCTCATGCCTGGTCCCATGCTTGCGGTCACCCTCAGTCACTCACCTCGATATGGCTGGAAGTTCGGGCCTCTCGCCGTGCTGGGCCACGGCATTCTTGAACTGGGACTGGTCTCCCTGGTTTTTCTCGGCGCGGGTCCTCTTTTAAAGGCGGAGTCCGTCCAGGCGGGGGTGGGACTTGCCGGAGGCGTCATCCTGGTGTGGATGGGCAAGGGGATGTTCACAATGGCGGGATCGGGAACACCGGAAGTGTCCGTCAGGAGCGATGGCCAGGGAGGAAAACGGGCCATGGTGCTCGGGGCGGTGACCAGCATATCCAACCCGTACTGGACGCTGTGGTGGGCCACCGTCGGATTAGCCTACCTGACAGTGGCCGCGGAGAGGGGCCCCTTCGGCATCGGCGTCTTCTTTCTGGGCCACATCTCCGGCGACATGGCATGGTACACCCTGGTGTCCATTACCGCCGCCAGGGGAATGGACGTGGCCGACATGAAATTCTACAGGGCCGTGATGATCCTGTGCTCCGCGGCCCTGGTTGTCCTGGGGTTGTGGTTCGTGTGGTACGGAGCCCGCCTTCTTTTTTAACGGATATCATCTCAGAGGCGTCCGGAGTCAAAGTCTCTCTCACCCGGAAATCAAGGGTTCGTTCGTCTTTGCTCCGGACGCCCCTCGGCATTTTGTTGTAAAAAGCAGGCGGATTTTGAGGTTGTGTGGGTGTGTTAACAAGCCCGGTTTTTTCGGATTCCGGATTGGAAATCCTGGATCTTGTACAAAAAATCCTGTTGATCCTGTAAATCCTGTCAAAAAAATCCTAAAAAATAATTATTAACAAAATAAAATTGCTGATATATTCTAGGATAAATTATATAAATAAGATAAATTATATAAATAAGATGTATTTTTCTGAAAGGAGATAGACATGGAAACGGAAGAACTCGAAAAGGTAAAAGGCGCCCTGGACGATTTTCGCAAGAAACTTGTTGATGTTGTGAAAAAAGGCAAAGGTGAGGCCGACAGGGTAACTAAGGTTGCTCAGGTAAAGCTCGAACTTGGAAGTCTGAAACGTCAGAGAAAAGACCTGTTTGGGGAACTGGGCGAATCTTTTTACGGTAGTTATAAAAAGCCCGGCAAAAAAGACGAAGCCCAGATCGCGGACATTGTTTCGCATATCGCGGAGATCGAGAAGCGCGCCGCCGCTCTGAACCGCCAGCTCAAAACTGAGGGGAAGGCACCAAAGGCAGCTCCCAAAAAGCGAGACCGTCCGTCCAGATCCAGTGCGGCGAAAAAAACGGGCTCCACAGCTGCTCCCAAGAGGCGTGGGCGTCCGCCAAAAGCGGCCGCGGCAAAGAAAACTGCGCCCTCCTCGGCCCCTGGAAAAAGAGGCCGTCCGCCCAAGGCCGCATCGACATCCTGATACACGGGTAATACCTCTGCGTTGAGCGAAAAGATCACACGATTCGGGGTCTCCATTCCCAACCGACTGCTGGCCCGGTTCGACGAGCTCATTGCCGACAAGGGGTACGCTAACCGCTCCGAAGCGCTCAGGGACCTCATAAGGGATTACCTTGTTGAGCGCGAGTGGGAGACTGACGAGGAAACCGTCGGCACGGTCACCCTCGTCTACGACCATCACGTCAGGGAGTTGGCCGACGCGCTGACCCACATCCAGCATGAGATGGGCGAGGCCATTGTTTCGAGCCTGCACATCCACCTGGACCACGACCTCTGTATGGAGGTGATCGTCGTCAAGGGCAAGAGTTCCCGGATCAAAAAAATGTCGGACCGTTTAATTGGTGCCAAAGGGGTTATCCACGGAAAACTCACCGCGGCCACGGTGGGGAAGTCCTTCTGAAGAAAGACCTTGGATCGCCGAGACGTTCGCAGTCCAAGCCTCGCTCACCCAGTTCTCTCAAAATCAGGCTGCAAGAAGACAACCCTCCTTAATCTTCCTCCCCCTCTTGTCACGCCGTAGCTTTAGCGAAGGGGGATGAGGGGGGAGGATCCGCCTACGCCAAGGCTACGGCGGGACAAGCCGAGGTGGGGGTGAAAATTCAAAGAAGAGGAGCGTTATAAAAAGGGGTTTCCCGGGCTTAATCGTTCGGTTTCGCAGAAAACCAGCTTCACTTCGCGCTTAACCCGGAAAACCCCTTTGCTCCAAATCTGAAGGGCTCGTCTTTGCTCCGAACGTCTCTTTATATTTCGTTTTTCATGCACGGCGGAGTGATTGTTGTTACCGCGCCTGTCATTGCGAGACCCGGAGGGTCGTGGCAATCCCAGTTGGTCGAGGCCGCCAATCAAGGCGAGGCGTTATCCCATTACTGCAATCCGGGGAAGACCTTTCTGACAGGATCAACATGATTTACAGGATTTTACTCCCTCTCCCCCTTGGCAGACCGAAGCTTTGTGCGATACTGGATTTGAACCAGTGACTTCTGCCGTGTGAAGGCAGCACTCTCCCACTGAGTTAATCGCCCGGGCATAGGTATCGGGAATTATAGCAATGGTATCTGGACTGTCAATGTTGGCAGTGGACTCCAATGTCAAGACCACTTTTCTTTGAACTTAAGGTGTAGGTTATCCGTGTAGGAGGCAGAGTGGTTTTCATGCTGCCTCCCTGACCGTAGAGATGCTCCGGTACAAGCTTTACAGCCTCTTCCTTGTATTCCTGTGTGTAACTGCGACGCTTTCCTTTGACCATTGAACACCTCCTGTCAGAATATATGTCCACTCTTAGGAAAGTGTCCACCAATACCCTACCACTTCACTCGCCGCCGTTCTCCAGAAAGCGTGATGCCGCATTGCGATGAACCCCAAGCTTGGCCGCGATCTGACGCTTGCTCAAACCTCGGCGCTTCCAGTAAGTGATATCCAAAATCTCCTCCCTTCGAAGCGTAAACCCATCTTCGGTGTGAGTCGTCCTGTCGATCTCTCAACGAGTACAAACACCGAAGATTCTCTACGAAAGGTGGTAAACTTTTGCATGTCGCATCACAGGAGTGCCAGTTGGTCTCAAAGGAGAACCTTATAACCGTCTATCGATCGACATTTCAAAACAAAGTGCTGTCTGCAATCGGGACAATCACTGGGATTCTGCTCGTCAGTTTTGGGTTGGTATCCGTCCTGGCGGGTTCCCTGTTGGGTTTTATTTTGACCTTGCTGCCTGGGGTTCTTCTCCTGTTCATGCTCCTGGTTGTCTCACCATGGCAGATCAGAGTCGATGAAGAGGGAATAGAGATCAGAACAATACTCAGGAGGGCGCGTTTCAAGTACTCCGAAATCAGGGAAGTGAACCGGCACTACTCAACGACAACGTTCAATCTGATCAGCGGCGGCGGCAGGGGGATGTATTATTACTCTGTCAAAATCAAAGACAGGCCGATGGGTTTGTTCATCTTTGGCGGCGGGATCCTGAAATCTGATGAACTGTATGAACATCTGAACCGGATGACAGGTAAAGGTCCAAGGTCTGAAGTCCTGAATTAGATCCAAAAGCAAGCGTAATGACAACCGCTATGTTTTTGTTTGGAATGTGGAGTTTGGAATCTGGAATTAGTTCTAATCAGCTCTGTAATTTCGGGATGGGGATCTTGATGTAATCAACCCCCTCCTCCTGAAGGTCCTTCTCCTCTTCTTCCGACATTGTGCCCCGGATGTTCTTCGGATCGGCCTCCCCGAAATGCATCTTGATCGCTTCCTCTGCGAATTGAGGTCCGACGTTGTCGAAATTCTTCTCGATATAATCGGCCAAAGCCTTGGCTGTTGATGGCCCCCTTGAGGAAGTATCAGGTCCTGCGGCAACTTTGGAGATATGTCCGCCTGACGGAAGAACATGGATTTCCTGGCCGCCGCAGACGGGGCACGTCAGACGTCCGGCCTTTCGTTCCCGGTCGATCTCCTCCCGGCCCTTGAACCATCCTTCAAAGGTGTGGCCATCGGAGCACTGCATGTCGAAAACGATCATCTGTTTTGCTCTCCTGTAAGGTGTCAATCCTCAGTACGTAGCATCTGGCACTTTGTACTCGATACATTTTACTATTTTCAGAAAAAAATTAAACCAAAAATCGAGGGAGGTATTACCACGAAAATAACGGACTAAGTGCGGGGTTTGAAGTACGAAGGGAAAACAGCGGCGCGAAATAGAGGCGATCTCAGGAAAGCGAGACTGCCACGTCACTCTCGTCCTGTCTCGACGTTCCTCGCAGTGACGAACGTTTGTTATTGTTCAACCTTGCGAGATCGGCAGTGTGAAGTGGAACGTGCTGCCCCTGCCATGGATGCTGTTTACCCAGATCTTTCCACCGTGAAGTTCCACCATGGACTTGGAGATGAACAGGCCCAACCCGGCTCCCGGATGGGTTCTGGAGGCTCCCTGGTCTACCTGGAAGAACTGTTCGAAAACCTTTTGAAGAAGATTCGCCGGGATTCCGATCCCCTGGTCGGCCACGCTGATCTGGAGCAGGTTGCTGTGGTCGGTCTCGCGTCTTCCCTCAATAGGTTTCGCGCTGATGATGATAGGTGTTCCCTCGGGAGAGAACTTGAGAGCGTTGGTCACCAGGTTGCTGAGGATCTGGATGACCTTGTCTGAATCCGCCTCGATTTCAGGGAGGTCATCCGAAAGATCCAGCTGGATCACCGGTTCGGATCCGGTGACATGGCGGGTGGATGAAAGAACGGCATTGACCACATCCGTCAGATTTGTCGCCCGGAAGCGGCATGCGATTTTGCCTGCCTCAATGCGGCCTGTATCGAGAATGTCGTTTATCAACGCAAGAAGATCTTTCCCTTTCCTCAGGATCTGCCGGGTGTATTCCTTCTGATCCTTGGTCAGTGGTCCTACCTGCTCCTCTGCCATCAGTTCGGAGAACCCGATTATTGAGGTCAGAGGTGTGCGAAGTTCATGGGAAACTGTTGATACGAATTCCGACTTGATGTTGTTCAGTTCCTCCAACTCCTGATTCACTTTTATCAACGCCTCATTGAGCTTCTCCACTCTGAGGGTCCTGCTCTCAAGGGCCTGGTAGAGAGAGGCGTTCTTAAGCGCGTTGGTGCTTGCGCCGGCGATCAATCTCGCGATGGCGATCTCCTCTTCGGTGAAACTCTTCCCGGATCTGGCCGAACGTAGAAGAAGGGCGCCCATTATCTCTCCGCGGTAGGCAAGGGGAGCGGCCAGAATTGACTGATATCCAAGGGGGATGATCTTATCCCTGACATCCTTCATCAGAGGATCGGTATTGACATCCTCCACAAGGACCACTGAACCTGTGCGAAACGCCTCAAGGAGCTCCGGGTATTTCGACAGATCTATCGTAAGTTCATTAAGGCCGGGATCCTCGTGGGATACCAGGACGGTACCCTTCATTCCGTTATTGTCCTCTCTCCAGTTTCCCTCCACGACGACGATTGAGCAGCGTTCCGCAGCGAGCGCTTCAGCGATCTTTTCAACCAGGATAAAGAGAATACGCTTCAGGTCCAGGGATGAGGTGGTGGTTTCCATGACCTCGTAGGCCATCCGGAACTTCTTTGTCCTGTCCTTGAGCTTGTCGAGGAAGAACTTCTGTTCCAGGTTGACCCTGGCCCGGGCCATAACTTCAGCAGGCGTAAAGGGTTTGGAGATGTAATCGTTGGCCCCCGATTTGAGGCCCTTGATGATATCCTCCTTCTTGTCCAGAGAGGTGACCATGAGGATGGGAATCGGGGCCAGCTGCATGTCCTTGCGCGCCATCCTGCACACCTCGAACCCGGACAGACGCGGCAACACAACGTCGAGGCAGACCAGATCCGGCAATTCGGCCCTCATTTTCTCGAGACCTTTCACTCCATCATCAGCCTCGGAAACAGTATACCCCTCATTATCGAAGATGTTTGCGAGGATATTCCTCGAGATAGGATCATCCTCGATAACGAGAATATGGCCCTTCTTTCCCGTTTGTTTTTTCATAAAGGCTCCGGGAGCGTGGATACCGCAAGCGGTAAGTGGCACTTTCCAGTTTCACAAAAAATACTAGGTAATTCGAAGGCTTCTGTCAAGTAGTTAATAATTTACTGAAATTGGTTGACTTGAGAGCGGTACGGATTGTAATCTCATCAGTGTTTTCATAATTTTAATATTATTAGGTCTACCGGATAATGCGTACCTCATTTTGGGCATTGCGCAAAATGATAAGAGCTTGAACCATAGCGCAGCCATTTGGAGGCTGCTCCACCCTTCGACAGGCTCAGGGCAGGCGGGGTTTCACAGGGTGACATATCCTCCTCACCTGATCTCTC
>QIEJ01000185.1 GCA_003228585.1 Pseudomonadota bacterium | reverse complement strand
ACAGCGCAGCCATTTGGAGGTTGCTCCACCCTTCGACAGGCTCAGGGCAGGCGGGGTTTCACAGGGTGACATATCCTCCTCACCTGATCTCTCCCATGAGGAGGAGCTTTGTTCATGAACTCCTTGGCGTCCTTTGCGGCTTGAGTGACCGGAGGGAACGGGCGTGAGACAGAATCTTTGTGAAACCCTGTGGAGTGACCTTTTAATGGTCACGCTGTGGTAAATCAGCTTTTGCAACGAGCGAGCGCGAGAAATCAGGCTTCCTTTACAGGTACCCATTTCCCGGATGAACCAGATTTTATAGGTCCCCAGTCGACCAACTGCGATGGCCACGTTCCCTTCGATCCCGCAAAAGGCGGGACTCAGGGTCATCGCAATGACCTGCGCGTTTCTCCGGTTCCCCCTCATTAGCCCTTCTGGTTTTCCCTTTCCACCTTCCACTTTCCGCTTGTCCGTCTGGCGAAAGATGGAACTGCCTGAATATCGATGCTATAATTCCATCCATAGTCATTGTGGTAAAAAGCTTGAAACCTGAAACCAGAAACTGATTTAAAAGGGGGTAAAACCAATGAAACGAAGAATCCTCTTGCTGGCCGTTTTGTTATCCGTCACGGTCATGGTTTTCACCACGGTCGCCGTGCCCGCAGCGTCCGCTCAGAAGGTGGAGTTTGAACCTGTCCGGGCGCCCTCCAAGGGGCCTGACGACGCACCCGTTACGGTTTATGAAATAGGGGATTTCATGTGACCCTTCTGCAAGGAGGTCGGTCCGACCTTCAAGAAACTCTACGAAGAATACGAGGGTAAGATCAGGTTTGTCTATGTTCCCTACATGAGAACCTACTCCCATATTTCCCGTGACACCGCCCTTGCTTCCTATGCGGCCTGGGACCAGGGGAAATTCTGGGAAATGCATGACCTTCTTTTCGAGAACGCTCCTGAACTGGACAGGGATGTGATTGAGAGCCTGGCGCGTAAATTGGGTCTGGATATGGACCGATTTATAAAGAGCATGGATAACATGGATCATCTGGATGAACTTCAGAAGAATCTGGACATGGTGCACGATCTTGATGTCTGGAGTACACCCACCGTTATTATCAACGGAACCATGATCAAGGGTGCGCAGCCCTATGAGAACTACAGGCAGGAGGTCGACAAAGCGCTCAAGGAACTATCGTCACTGGATGCCCTTGGTTATCTGAAATCGGCCTTCCTCGGATTGATCCAGCCATCGGCGGCTTATGCGGACGGGAGCGCTTTCGGTCAGGGCCAGGTCCCCCTCTGGGTGCCCGCCCCGCGAATGAAGCCCACAAACGAGGTGCGGGTGGGACAGAAGGCCCCTGATTTTACCCTGCCCAGTGCTCAGGGAGGGGAGATCACGCTCAGCGATTACAGGGGTAAGAAGAATGTGGTGATTTCCTTTTTCCCGGCGGCCTTCACACCTACGTGAAGCGGGCAGATGTCCGCGTACGAGGAATTGAAACCTCGTTTCGCGGAAATGGACACTCAGGTTCTGAGTGTGCTTGTCAATAATCTGCCCACACTTCAGGCGTGGTCCAGGGGCCTGAACACTTCCTTCCCCGTCCTCAGCGATTTCTGGCCCCACGGACAGGTGGCGTTGCTCTACAACGTCCTCAGGTCAGAAGGGGTCGCGGAAAGGGCCATTTTCGTCATCGACAAAGAGGGTATCGTCAGGTACGTGGACATCCACGATATCAACGATGATCCCGGAATGAACGCCATTTTGAGGACACTGAAGGAGATCGAGAGCAAGTAGCCACCCTTCGGTTGGAGTGCGGCTCGTCCGCCTCGACCGGTGCGTTTTACCCCGCACAGGCCGCGAAAGTCGCACCGCACCCTCGCATTACATTCCCTTGCCACTTGTGGGCTGAAATTGGTATATTTGAGCACCCTGTGGAGAGGAAGGTTGTTGCATGGCTGACGATAAAGACAGCGGTAAAGGTTTTAAGGTCGAGGATCGCAGAACCTCCAGTGGCGGTGAATACGAAAAACCCGATGAGGAAGCAACCGCCGAGGAGATCAAAGACGAGGTGGCACCGGACGAATCCGGGGAAGACGCAGCAACAGAGGCCACTGATGATGAACAGGCCGGAGAATTGCCCGGATACGACAATATGCCCCGGGTGGATTTCTCGACTTTTATTTTTTCCCTGTTCAGCTCGGCCCTGATCCAGCTAGGTGAGATGGAAGACCCCACCAATGGAAAAAAGGAGCAAAACCTCGATGCCGCCAAGCAGACCATAGATATCCTGGACGTGCTGAAGAATAAAACAGAGGGAAACCTGTCAGAAGAGGAGAAGAAATTTCTGGAAAACGCTACCGCGGAACTCAAATGGAAATTTTTAAATGCCGTTAAAGAGAAGGGGTAACCTTCCCATTTTGAGAACAGTTATCGGTTTTACCGTTCTCCTTCTTGTCCTCACCTTTTTCCTGTCTACACCGGCTCCAGCCATTGAGGTAAGTGAGTTAACGGTAGACTTTCCCCTGGCGGATGTCCTCGATATTCCTCAGGGAGAGGAGACAGAAACCGGAGAGGGCGGCCAGGCCAGAGTCCCCCCTCCGGGATTCAGAGCACCGTGGGAGGATGACTGGTATGCTTTTCGGCAGAATGCCCTTAGAGGCAATCTCGTCGAAGCTGAAAAGTATCTCGACCGGATCGAAAACTACCGGATCAAATCCGGTATTCCCAATCTCTACATCCCCGCTGCCGCACTTCTCTTCGAAGCTTCCCGGGCAAGGGATCAGTCCCGCTACAGCGATGCCTACGAACTCATTGAATATTCAATCAGACTTGCCCCCGATGACCCTGCGTCAAACTTCCAGATGGCCAGGACAAAGTGGCGCCAGAATCAATTTAGGGCCCTGGCTTCACTGGATGCTGTTCTTGAAGGATTGGGCAAATTTACCAGGGATTTCAGATCCATCTTTCCCTGGGCCCTCGGTCTATTCTTATGGATCTTTTCCAGTCTCCTTGCTGCCTCGGTTATCACGATCCTCCTGTTTGCGTTTCGTACATTTCCAAGAATTGCTCACGATCTGACTCATTTGATCAAAATTCCTCAATGGGCCTGGTACATTGTTATCCCGGTTGTGCTCGGTATCCTTCTTCTAACGGGACTGGCATTAACTCTCTGGATAATACTGGTCGCTCTACTCATGATTGCTCACCTGAACTCACGTGAGAGGGTCACCGTTGCCCTGGCGGTCTTTCTCATGATTTCCTTACCCATTCTGATCCACATCCTTGCCCTGAGCAACGCCTTTTACGGAGGTTCGACCGGTTTGACGATTTACAAGGCCGAAATGGGTGGCGAGGGGATTCGGACCATTGAAGAACTTCATAAACTGCGCATAAGCAATCCCGATGACCCGCGGGTTTTAACGGCACTGGCCGTTGTGCTCAAGAGGGGCGGGAGAGGTAAAGAGGCTGAAGGGCTTCTGAGGCAGGCAGTCGACATGGACCCGGAATCTGCCCCGGTTCTAAACAACCTGGCGAACGTCATGTTGGGTTTCGGCAGGATTGAACAAGCCATCGAGTATTACCGCAGAGCCTTGCGGTACAGCGATGATGCGCGGATTCATTACAATTTCAGCCAGGCACTTCGGGAGAATCTTCAACTGGAAGAGGGGGAGAAGGAGTTTCTTCTGGCCCAGGAAAAGGATCCGGATCTTACAGGGTCGCTGTCGGCGGTTCGAAGGGACGGACAGCAGAGGATCACCATCGATATTTTCGGCAGCTTGAAAGAATATCTCACCGGTGCTCTCAAACTGAACCCTGACAGCAGGCAGTGGAGAGAGAATCTCTGGTTCGGGTTTATTCCGAAGGTACCGTTTGGCCTCTCGTGGTTTGTTTTCCCTGCGGCTTCAATTCTTGTCCTCATAACATGGCCGCTGGGTGCAAGACTGACGACAGCGAGCCGATGCAGGCAGTGCAACCAGCTCCACTGCCCCAAATGTACTGAGTCGAGCACGGAAGAGCTCTGTTCTCAGTGCCGCCACATTTTTGTCGTCAGGACGGGTGTAGATCCAGCCAGCAGAGTTAAGAAGATGATGCAGATAATGCGTTTCAAACGAAAACGGGGACTGGTGGCCAGAGGAACAACCGTCCTGCTGCCGGGCATGGGTCATGTCCTGCTGGGAACCGGGTGGCCGGCTCTGGTGATGATCGCCATTACCATGGGTTTCTGGGCCAAATGGATTCTTTGGTACGGCCTTTTCCGCAACACAACTATGCTTCAAATCCAGACAGGTCCCACCGGGAGGGTAATATTCATCTCTATCTTCATTATATACTACGCCATAGCCCTTCTCAGTATCGGCCGCAGACTGGAAGAGAGGTAGGACAATGGCGCTGAAAGGCACCCTCAAAGACTTCGGTTTGTCGGACATCTTCCAGCTCATAGCTCATCAGAGGAAGACGGGTGTGCTCTCCCTCGAGGACCGCGGGAAAAGTGTCGCGGTAACCTTCGAGGATGGAAAGATTGTCAGCGCTGAGCCGGGTTCCAGCGCCACCGAGGAAAAGGAAAAAATCGGGGCTATCATGGTCAAGTCCGGGCTGCTGGATAGTGCCCAGTTGGAAAGCGCACTGGAGGAACAGGCCAGGACAATGAAGCTGCTGGGTGTGGTCCTGCAGGATAAACGGTATCTGACCTCTGAGCAGTTCCAGACCGTTTTTACCTTCCAGATAAAAGAGACCTTGTTCAAAATCTTTCAGTGGACAAGTGGTAATTACCGTTTCGAGGCCAGCAATGTTTCATACGACCAAAAGTACATTGTCCCTCTATCCGCTGAATACGTGCTCATGGAGGCTGCCAGGATCATCGATGAGTGGCCTGGGATCAAGGTCAAGATACCCTCTATGGATATGGTGTTCGCCCGCGTTCCCGGGGTTGAGGATAAGATCTTCCGGAGATCCGAGATGGAGCAGGAAGCGAGGGAGGACGACGAGGCAGGTATTGATGTGTTTGGCGAGAGCAAACCAAAATCCTATGATGGGGATCGGGTCCTGCTTACCACCGAGCAGGAGAAGGTCCTTGGCCTGATGGATGGTGAGCTTTCGGTCAGTGGTCTCGCCTACCGAACACTGCTGGGAGATTTCGAAACGGCCCGAGCCCTGGTCGACCTTTTGGGATACGGTCTCATAAAGCCGGTCAAGGTACCCGCCTCCACACCGAGGTCTGTTGAGCATGAGGAGAAGGTCAGGGGCGGCAGACGCCTTCTGACCATGGTTCTGACCTTCGCTCTGGTCGGCGGTCTACTCTTTATTGCCTTCTCCACGCTGAGCCTGTCCGGTTATCGATTCCTTGTCTTTTCACAGATGACATCCGAAAAGGCTGTCATGATCAGGAAATCGGTTTCCCAGGCTCAGATTGATCGGTTGGATCTGGCAGCCCGGATCTATCGCCTTGAGAAGGGGTCATACCCCATGGAGGGGCAGGACCTTGTCAAGGGAGATTACATTTTACCGTCCGATATATCTTATCCCTTTGCTCGACAGTACAAGATGGAGTTGACGTCCAGGGGGTTTACCTTCGTCAACCCTGGGGAGTGATGTGTGAAAAGGGCCTTGAAGATTGAGAGTGAACGACAGGCCCGGGCTCTGACCGGGGAGATGGACTGCAACCTCAAGGTTATAGAACAACTTACCGGAGTACGGGTTGGCATCCGGGGTGAGAACGTGTTCCTGGATGGTCCATCTGAAAAGATTGACGATGTGGGCAACATTATCTCTGACATCCTGAGGACTGTGGAAGAGGGGAGAACAGTGACCTCTGACGAGGTGGAGAATCTCTTCCGGCAGTTCGCCAACGGCAGAATGACAGCAGCATCCGAGCTTATTTCCCACTCCATTGTCATCTCCCCCAGGAAGTCCATAGTTCCCAAGAGTAAAAATCAGATTTTATATCTGGAGAAGATCAAGGAGCACGACATCGTATTCGGTGTTGGCCCGGCAGGGACGGGAAAGACCTATCTGGCCATGGCTGCCGCGGTTCACTCACTGGTTCACAAGGCTGTCAGCAGGATTATTCTTACCAGACCGGCGGTAGAGGCAGGTGAAAAACTGGGGTTCCTTCCCGGTGACATTTACGAGAAGATCAATCCCTATCTCAGGCCTCTTCATGACGCACTGTTTGAGATGCTCAGTTCGGAGAAGGCACTTAAACTCATCGAGAGAGGAGTCATCGAGATAGCCCCTCTGGCATTCATGAGAGGGAGGACACTCAATGATTCCTTTGTTATCCTCGATGAAGCCCAGAATACCACTACAGAGCAGATGAAGATGTTCCTGACTCGACTCGGATTTGACTCAAAAGCGGTTATTACCGGTGATATTACACAGATTGATCTCCCGGAACGGACATCATCGGGTCTGGTGGAGGTCATGGATATTCTGGATGGCATTGAGGGTATCAGTTTTGTGAAGTTCGATGAGAAAGATGTTGTCCGTCATCACCTTGTTCAGGAGATCATCAAAGCTTACGAGAAGAGAGGTGTCTGATTTGCCTAAAACAACCCCCGGATCCAGGGAAGAAAAAGCGAGCTCTCCTCGCACGGGGCGGGATGTGGTGAAACGTCTCTTCACCTGGGACAGGGACGCCCAGTGGTCAGTCCTGTTCTGGGTAACCGTTATTGTCCTGACCTATCTCCTCGTGCCCGTGGGACAACGACAGGGGGTTGATTATCAGCCCGGTGATATAGCCCATCGAGATATCAAGGCGGCCCAATCGGCACTTGTGGAAGATGAGGCTTCCACACAGGCCAGGAAACTGGAAGCCGAGGCATCAGTTCTGTCCGTCTACGATTTTGATCGCAAACAGGACTTTGAGATTATCCAGAAGATCAGGACGTTTTTCCGCAATATGAGAGATCTTTTTGCCCGGCTGGAAGTAGAGGAGAAGGAACTGCGCCAAAGGTGGAAAAAGGCAAGTCGAACGGAAAGACCTCAGATCGACGATGAAATAAGACTTTTCTGGCAGCAGGCGGATCAGGCCAAACTGGAACCCATACGCGAGTTCATCGAAACAATGGCTCTGGAAATAACCCCGGAGCAGATGGGGCCGTTATTAAAGGACGGGTTCAGTAAAAGGAGCGAAGATATCCTGGCGGATTCCTTCCAGCCTATACTCGGCATGGGGATCGCGTCTGACAGGGAGACCCTCCTCAGAGAGAGGGGCAAGGGAGTCTCTGTCAGGACCCTGCAGACCGTTTCCGAAGAACTCGTGCTGGACGATTTTTCCAGCATTCTTTCTCTTGAGGCTGCCCGCCTGCTGGTAAAAAAGGCCATATCCACTCAATCATGGTCCAGGGGGGAAGCTCCACTCAGGGATCTTCTCCAGGCCATGGCGCAGGATTTCGTTCGGCCAAATTTCACTTTTAACCGATCCGAAACCGAGGAGCGTCGGAAAAAGGCGGTCCAGGAAGCAAAGCCCGTTTACCTCCAGGTTAAAAGGGGTGAAATTATTGTCAGGGCCGGGGATCCTCTCACCGATGAACAGATCCTGAAAATCAGGGAATTGAACAGGTCCGTTTCCAGCGATGGACGGATCACCCTGGTACTGGGGACATTTCTGCTCACTGCGATCCTCCTCTTCGCTTTTTACCGGGTTCTTGTCACGATCCAACCCGGCGCATCAGACGATACCCTCCGCCTCGTGATGCTGGTTGTGATCATTGTCCTGCAAGTGGTGCTGATAAAGGGTTTTATGGCGGTATTCCAGGCCCTGACCCTCACATATCCAGGAATTAAACTGTCTGTTCTCAGTCTGGCCGTGCCTTTCGCGGCTGGGACCATGCTTACGGCAACCCTGTTCCCCATCAATGTCGGCCTTGTGGTCGCTGGTCTGACATCCATCTTTTCGGCTGTTCTGAACGAATGGAGCATGACGACATTTATCTATTCCTTCATTGGTGGAATTGTCGCATCCTTCAGTGTCCTCCACTGCCGCCAGAGATCATCCCTTATAAAAGCCGGATTTGCGGTGGGTGGTGTCAATGCCGTTCTGGCTTTGGTGAGCAACCTCGAGGGCGGGACTCTGTTCACTTCAACAACCTTCTCACAGATCTCGTTTGCAGTTGGAGGAGGAATTGGAGTCGCCCTTGTCACATCACTTGCCTTGCCTTTTCTCGAGTCGGGATTTAATGTTGCCACCGACATGAAGCTTATGGAACTGGCGAATCTTAATCAGCCCGTCCTCAAGGAGATGATCATCAGAACACCGGGAAGCTACCATCACAGTGTAATGGTCGGATCCCTGGCGGAGGCGGCGGCGGAGGAGATTGGCGCAAATCCCCTCCTGGCGAGGGTTGCCGCGTCCTACCATGACATTGGAAAGATCAACAAGCCGGAGTATTTTGTCGAAAACCAGGAGACAAGGGACAACCGCCACGAAAAACTGTCACCCAACATGAGTGCCCTTATTCTGACAGCACACGTCAAGGATGGAGTAGAGTTGGCCAAGGCACACAGGCTGCCCAGACGTATTGTGGACATCATCAGGCAGCATCACGGTACACGCTTGATGACCTTCTTCTACAACAAGGCCAAGGAAATGGAGGGTTCGTCCTCTCAGACGGTGGAGAAGGAGAATTTCCGCTATCATGGTCCGAAGCCACAAACCCGTGAAGCGGCTCTCATAATGCTTGGGGACGCCGTTGAAGCGGCATCCAAGGTGCTGACCGATCCTACGCCTGCCAGGATTCGCGGGCTTGTTCAGAAGATCATCAACGAGATCTTCATCGATGGACAGTTGGACGAATCTAATCTGACCCTCAGAGACCTGCACCAGATCGCCAAGAGTTTTACCAGGACCATTACTGGAATTTTTCACCACAGGATAGACTATCCTGACCTGCAGGCCGCAGGGGATGAGAAAAAAGGAAAGGTAGCCAATGGTTCAGATCCAGATCCGGGATCCCCGGGCCAGACCGTTCCGGAAGCTTCTGAAAAGCCTGGCGCCAGAAATATTAAGCGGCTTGGGCAGGCCTGATGGGGAGTTGAGCGTCCTTCTCACGGATGATTCCGAGATCCGCTCCCTTAACCATCAGTACAGGGGGATTGACAGGCCGACAGACGTGCTTTCCTTCTCCCAACTGGAAGGGGATACCATCCCCCACGCAAATGGGCCGTTAATCCTGGGGGACATCGTAATTTCCCTGGACAGGGCCAGAGAACAGGCCAAAGACCTTGATGTATCAGTCGAAGAGGAACTCCGCAGGCTTTTTATTCACGGCCTTCTCCATCTGGTGGGGTACGATCATGAAAGTTCCATGGCCCAGGCGAGAAAGATGAAAGAGATGGAAGACCGGTTAAACAGTATACGGGAGTGAAAAGCAGACAATAATGAAATCAATCATTACAGGCATCAAAAACCTGATCCGAAAACTTCTTCGGTGGCATGTGACGGAGGAGGACATCCAAAGCATCATCGACGAGGGGGAGCAGGAGGGGGTTATTAACCGGGACGAACATGCCATGCTCGATGCCGTTCTTGATCTGGACGGCACCCGAGTTCGCGAGATTCTCGTACCCCGTACGGATATGGTCGCACTGGAAAAGGACACACCTCTGGAACAGGCTCTCGAGACGATCATTGAAGCCGGTCACAGCAGGATTCCCGTATACGATGGGGATGTTGACCACATCATGGGCATCCTCTATGCCAAAGACCTTTTGAAGATCTGGGGATGTTCTCCGGAGGAGGCAGATCTGAGTAAGCTGCTTCGCGGAGCCTATCACATCCCGGAGAGCAAAACCATTGGGGACCTCCTGAAGGAGTTCAAAACCAGGCACGTCCATATGGCAGTTGCCGTGGACGAATATGGAGGGACCTCCGGACTTGTAACGATCGAGGATATACTCGAGGAGATAGTGGGTGAGATCCAGGACGAGTTCGATGTGGAAGAACAGATCACCTTCACCCGTTTGGAAGACGGTGGTTTTATTTTCGATGCCCGTTTCCGCCTTGAGGATGTTGAGGAGGAGGTTGATGCTTCTTTGCCCAGAGGTGACTACGATACTCTGGGGGGGGTTGTCAGTCACATCCTTGGTCACGTTCCGGAGAGAGGGGAACAGTGCCGGTTTGACACCCTTCTGTTCACGGTCGAAGAGGCCGATGCCAGAAAAATCTCCAGGATAAGGGTAGAGAGATTACAAGACGAGGAATAGGATCCATGAAGCCAGGTTCCCTGATAGGGGCTCTGGGCTCTTCCATGCTCCTGGTCCTGGCTTTTCCCGGACCGGACTTCGGGTGGTTATCCACTGTAGCGTTGATCCCTCTTTTCCGGGCTGTTAGACATCTGGGAGGAGGACGGGCCTTTTTCTATGGATGGGTGACGGGTCTTGTCTGGTTTTTCGTTTCGCTGAACTGGTTATCCCAGACCCTTTCCCGCTTTGGAGATATCCCGTTTCCTCTGAACCAACTGGCCATTGCACTCATGGCAACCATATACGCTTTGTATTTCGGCAGCTTTGCTGCCGCGGTACCCATGTCCAACCGAATGAAGGGAGTCCGGCAGGCTTTTTACCTCGCTTCCGTCTGGGTTCTTCTTGAGTACCTCAGGTCCTGGGTTCCGGCCCCATTCCCATGGCTCCTTCTGGGATCCACGTTCTGGAAAAGTTCTCTCATCCGTCCGTTTTACGGTGTCGGAGGAGTGTATAGCCTCTCTTTCCTTGCTGTGGCTGTAAACGTTCTGATCTGGAAAGCTCTCTCGGCCATGTTTTCAGGGGATCGCCGCACGACGGGACGGGCGATTGGGAGTCTGGCCGCCATGGGAGTAATAGTTCTCACCGCGGGTTTCCTGGCCGGTCCGGATCTTGGCGATGAAAGAACTACAGTTGCTGTAGTACAGGGAAACGTTGCCCAGGAGATCAAGTGGCAGGAATCTGTTCGGGACGAGACCCTGGAAACATATATTAACATGACAGATAGAGCTGTCGCGCAAGGGGCGGATCTTGCTGTGTGGCCTGAAACAGCCATGCCGTTCTACTTTCAGGCTGAGGAGGAGCTCGCGGGGTATCTCAGGGACTTTGCGCACGAAAAAGGGATCCATCTCATATTCGGTAGTCCCGCGTTTACTGTCAACAAGGGTGAGATCGATTTTTATAACAGCGCCTACCACCTCGGCCCCGATGCTGGGGAAGAGCGGTACGACAAGGTTATACTGGTTCCCTTTGGTGAGTATGTACCCTTTTCTCGATTCCTGCCCTTCCTGGCCCGACTGGTTCCCGGCGAGGGTGAATTTTCCACCGGCGGCCTGCAGAAACCTTTTCGCACACCCTTCAGAGCGGGAACTCTTATATGTTTTGAGGTAGCCTTTCCTCATCTAGCCCGCCGCCAGGTCGGTCAGGGGGCCCAGATCCTGGTGAACATCACAAATGATGGCTGGTTCGGCTCGACCTGGGGTCCCTATCAGCATCTTGCCGTCTCTGCAGTCCGGGCAGCAGAAAATGGTGTGCCTGTAATAAGGGCTGCGAACACTGGCATCTCGGCTGTTTTTGATGCCAGGGGCCGGTTAGTGACGTCCATTGGCCTGTTCGAGATGGGGTTCGCTACAAGTGAGATTTCCGTGGGCGGACCAGGGACGATCTACACGAAGACGGGTGACTGGATTGTCTATTTGGCAGTAGTTATGATATTAATTGAGGGTTTATTAAATTTGCGCAACCGGAGGAAAGACAGATGGACCATTTCGATGAATTCAGGCAGGCCATAAACAATATGACGGAGAAACTGGATTCCCTCAGGAGGCATCTTTGACCTGGGTGAAAAAGCTGTTGAGCTAGAGAAGCTTGAAAAGGAAGCTGCTGACCCGGGTTTCTGGAAAGATCAGGATAATGCCCAGACCAAGACCAGAGAGATTAGCCGTCTCAAGAGGGAAATCGAGGGGCATAATCGCATACAGGAGTGGATCGGTGACCTTGAAGTGGCGGCTGACCTCATGGGGGAGGACAGGAACGAGGAGAGCGATGAACTTTTAAAGGAGTATCTGCCCCAGCTTCGAAATGCCGAAAAGGCCCTTGCAGACATGGAACTGGAATCCCTCCTCGGCGATGAAGCCGATTCCAGGAATGCAATACTGACGATCAATCCAGGTGCGGGTGGTGTGGAATCCCAGGATTGGGCCCAGACTCTCCTGAGAATGTACATGAGATGGTCTGAGAGGCGCGGTTTTAAAGCCGAGGTTCTGGACCTGCAGCCCGCTGAGGAAGCCGGGATAAAGAGTGCAACCATCGCTGTCGAGGGTGACTATGCTTTTGGTAACCTCAAGGCAGAGACTGGTGTCCACAGGCTTGTCCGCATATCACCCTTTGATGCCAGCAGCCGTCGCCACACCTCCTTCGCATCTGTTTTTGCCTATCCGGAAGTTGAGGACGACCTGGAAGTTGAAGTAGAAGAGAAGGACCTGCGTATCGACACATTCCGCTCCAGCGGTGCGGGTGGTCAACATGTCAATGTTACTGACTCCGCTGTCCGGATCACCCACCTTCCAACCAACATTGTCGTGACCTGCCAGAACGAGCGATCCCAACACAAGAACAGAGCTACTGCAATGAGAATTCTCCGGGCACGGCTTTACGAGCATTTAAAGCGTGAAAAAGCGGAGAAGATGGCAAAGCTTCAGGAGGAGAAAAAAGAGATAGCCTGGGGCAGCCAGATACGCAGTTATGTTCTTCACCCATACCGGATGGTAAAGGACCATCGGACGGGACACGAACTTGGGAATGCCGATGCCGTGTTGGACGGGGATATTGATGAGTTTATTCAAGCTTATCTGATGGAGAAACGGAGTTAAGATCAAAGAGCAAGGAACGAAGATCTTTGTCCTTTGTACTTTGTTCTAATTTCTAGGAGATGAGTTGAGTAATATCCGGGATGATAAGCCTTTCATGCGAAGGGCATTGAAATTAGCGGCCAGGGGAGCGGGTACGGCCCATCCCAACCCCATGGTCGGTGCTGTGATCGTCAAAGACGGGAAGATCGTCGGAGAGGGTTGGCATCAGGAACCTGGAGAACTTCATGCAGAGATTCTCGCTATCCGGGACGCAGGAGAACGTTCGAGAGGAGCTCATCTTTACGTGAATCTGGAGCCCTGCTGCCATTTCGGCCGGACACCTCCGTGTGTGCATTCTATTGCGGAAGCAGGAATCATGCGGGTGGTAGCTGCGTGCGCGGATCCTAATCCTGAAGTAGACGGGAAAGGATTTGAGATCCTGAAGGAAGCGGGTATTGAGGTGACGGTGGGGTTGCTGGAGGAAAGGGCTGAAGAGCTCAATCGCGCGTTCTTATACTTTGTGAAAAGCGGTTTCCCATACGTCACCCTTAAGCTGGCCTCAACACTGGATGGGAGGATCGCTACTCACAGTGGAGAATCAAGGTGGATAACAGGCGAAAGGTCAAGGAGATCGGTACACCGGCTCAGGGCTCGCGCTGATGCTGTATTGGTTGGTGTGGAAACGGTGCTGAAGGATGATCCCCAATTAACCGTGCGTGGCGCCGGTAGTGGAAATCAGCCAGGAAGGATCATCCTTGACCCCTCACTGAGAACCCCCCTTGAAGCGAGGTTGGTTGAAAAAGCAGGCGATGGCAGGACCCTGATTGTCGTTGGAAACGACGTGTCTGAAAGCCGCCTGGAACCATACACTGAAAAGGGAGTACGGTTGATCAAACTGCCCATCGAAAGGGGTCGTTTCTCCTGGGATCAATTGTCCAGGGGTCTTGTCACCCAGGGGATCATCCACATTATGGTTGAGGGCGGAGGCAGGACGGCCGCCTGGTTTGTCAAACAGAAGTGCGTTCAGCGGTTCGAACTTTACCTTGCTGCCGTCCTTCTGGGCGAGGAAGGCGTCCCCTCCGTGGGCAGCCTGAATGTGCGCTCTCTGACCGAGGCGCCCTCCTTCAGGATTGTCCGCACCCGCAGACTGGGTAATGATATTCATGTCACCGCTGATGTGGTGACGGAGGTCAGGGAAATCGACGGGGAGACTGGGTGAAGGGGCGGGGTGGTGTATGGCTGTGACGAGGTATCGAAGTATCGAGGTAGTCGGAGAAAGCGATTGTCATCGGGAGGACCGGCGGGAAGAAGCGGTCTCGGCAAGACGAGACTGATCCGGTCGCTGTGCTCCATTAGATTGCCGCGTCGTTCCTTCGTCACTCCTCGCAATGACTGCGCTCTCTTTTGGATTTTGGACCTTGGATTTTGGATTATG
This sequence comes from Pseudomonadota bacterium, assembly GCA_003228585.1. Taxonomy (GTDB): domain Bacteria; phylum BMS3Abin14; class BMS3Abin14; order BMS3Abin14; family BMS3Abin14; genus SZUA-204. The sequence continues at coordinate 26,924 of QIEJ01000185.1, read as the reverse complement.
AGGTAAAACCGATGTTCACCGGAATCGTTGAGGAAGTCGGAAAGCTAATGAAAATACAGCGTGTGGAAGGCGGATGCCGGCTGGACATCGAGGCATGTCTTGTTCTGGAAGGAACCAAGCCAGGTGACAGTATCTGTGTTGACGGTGTGTGTCTGACTGTAGAGGATCTTGGTGATAGACATTTCTCCTGTTTTGCATCCGGGGAGACTTTGGAAATCACGACATTGAGAACGTTCAGGGGCGGGAGGAAAATCAATCTCGAAAGGGCCCTTGCTTTCGGTGACAGGATTGGAGGACATCTCGCGTCCGGCCATGTGGAGGCTGTAGGCACCGTTCTGGCCCTGGATCGGAAAGGGGAATCGCTTTCTCTTGTTGTTGGATTTTCAGAAAATTTCGCGCCCTTTGTCGTTCAGAAGGGTTCCGTTGCCGTTGATGGCATCAGCCTGACAATATCGGGCTGTGAAAAGAGCCGCTTTGAAGTCGCCATCATCCCGGAAACCTTTGAAAAGACAACGTTAAGATTGAAAAGGCAGGGTGACTCTGTTAATTTGGAACCCGATTTGATTTTAAAATACGTCAGATCTGTTGTTGAGTCGATCACCGATACCGAAAGCGATTCCGGACTCACCTTCGAGAAACTGATTAATTCCGGCTTTCTGGCTGACTAGGGAGGTTGTTATGCCCATTTCCACCATTGGAGAGGCCCTTGATGATATCAGGGCCGGCAGGATGATTATCCTGGTGGATGATGAGGATCGTGAGAACGAGGGTGATTTTATGGTTGCCGCCGAGATGGTCACCCCTGAGATAATTAACTTCATGGCCCTCCATGGAAGAGGATTAATCTGTCTGACCCTCACCGAGCAGAAATGCGAACAGCTCAATCTGCCTCAGATGGTTACCGATAACACGGCTAAGCTTGGAACAGCTTTCACGGTTTCCATTGAGGCCAGAAAGGGGGTTACCACAGGGATTTCGGCTTCCGACCGCGCCCAGACAGTTCTCACTGCCATCGACGATACCTGCACACTCGATGACCTGGTCAGGCCGGGCCATGTGTTTCCCATTCGAGCAAGGAAGGGAGGTGTCCTTGTTCGTGCCGGCCAGACCGAGGGCTCCGTTGATCTGGCAAGGCTTGCGGGAATGAAACCCGCCGGTGTGATATGCGAGATAATGAACGATGATGGAACAATGGCCAGGATGCCCGAACTGAGGGTGGTTGCCAGGCGTTTTGGACTCAGGATTGTGACCATCAAGGATCTCGTCAGATACAGGATGAGGCACGAACGGTTGGTTCAGAAAGTTGCGATAGCACAACTGCCGACCCGTTTCGGGGATTTTACCGCTCATGCCTACAGCAACGAGGTTGACGGCCAGGAGCATGTTGCACTGGTAGTTGGAGATGTCGATCCCGACCTTCCGACCCTTGTCAGAGTGCATTCTGAGTGTCTCACAGGTGATGTCTTTCACTCCCTGAGATGCGATTGCGGGGAACAGATGGAAAATGCCATGAAGATGATCCAGGAGGAGGGGAGAGGGGTTTTTCTATACATGAGTCAGGAGGGCAGGGGTATTGGACTTGCCAACAAACTCAAAGCATATCAGATTCAGGACGAAGGCAAGGACACTGTAGAGGCCAACCTGGAGCTGGGGTTTGCGCCTGATCTCAGGGATTATGGCATCGGGGCGCAGATCCTGGTCGATCTGGGAGTCAGACAGATCAATCTACTGACCAACAATCCCAAGAAGATCGTTGGATTGGAAGGTTACGGGCTCCAGGTGGTGGAACGCATCTCCATAGAGGTTACCGCCAGGGAAGAGAATATCGGATATCTTAAGACCAAGAGGGATAAAATGGGCCATCTTCTGGGGAAGATATAACCGGCCCTTGAAAGGGAGGATGTTCATGGCTGCATACCGGACCGTACAAGGGAAACTGGACGCGAAGGGGCTGAGGGTAGCGGTCATCGCTTCGCGATTTAACAATTTCATTACTGACAGGCTCATCGATGGGGCCGTTGACTGCCTCGTTAGACACGGCGCGGATGAGGACCAGATCGTTGTGTACAGGGTTCCCGGCTCCTTTGAGCTGCCATTGGCCGCTCAAAGGGTGGTATCTGCCGGAAGTGTGGACGCAGTAGTCTGTCTCGGAGCCATGATACGTGGACAGACCCCCCATTTCGACTTTATTGCTTCGGAGGTAACAAAGGGCATTGCCCAGGTATCCCTGGATTCGGGGATACCCGTTACATTCGGGGTAATCACTGCCGACAGCCTGGAGCAGGCCGTGGATAGGGCAGGTGCAAAAGTCGGGAACAAAGGTTTTGAGGCAGCCTCAGGGGCGATTGAAATGGTCAACCTCATCAGGGAACTCTAAGTTTCCCCGATGGGGACGCGGCGCAGGGCCCGTGAGATGGCTCTTCAGATCCTTTATGGTCTGGATATTAATCCCGGCGATCCAGAAACGGCCTGCAGGGACCTGGATGGCTGGTCTGATCTGGAGGCCGATTCCAGGGATTTTATTGCAGATCTTGTTCACGGAGCCTGGGACAAGAGGGAAGCGATCGACCACCTCATTGCCAGCGCGTCCCTCAAGTGGGACTTGAGGAGAATGGCTGTTGTGGACCGGAATCTCCTGAGGCTGGCAACATATGAGATGATGGCTCATCCCAATACCCCCGCAAGGGTGGTGCTTAACGAGGCTATCGAGATGGCGAAAAATTACGGCGGGGAGGAGTCCGGGAACTTTATTAACGGCGTACTGGACAGAATAAGGTACGATCTGGATAGAGAGAGAACTGAATGAACCTGCATCTAAGGGGAGGTGATCCCCTGAAATACAGAGGCGATGTCCTGATTCTGGGTCATTTCTCGGATATAAGGCCCCTTACTGGGACAGTTGCCTACCTGGACTGGATGTTTAACGCCTCCATTAGCAACCTTTGGAAGGCGAGATCCAGCCTGCTTGAATTTGGGGGGCAGGCGCTGCTCCCTACCCTGGGAAAACTGCCATTTCCATACCTGGTGCTCATGGGGCTCGGGAGACAGGAAAAGTTTTCCCTGGATCTCAGACAGGAGACCTACAGGCTCGGGCTCATGGCTGCTCTTGGTATGGAAGCTAAGAGGGTGGGTTGTGAGGGGATACCGGTCTCGGAAAACATGGATATGTCGGTCATAGACGACTTCTCTCTGACTGTAGGTAAGCTCGGTGACACGCCCCTGAAGAATGCCGCCCTGTTTATTCCGTCACCCGAACTGCTGGCTGAAGCAAGGACTGTGTATGTTAACAGTGAAATGGATGGGGATGCCATGGAATCCCTGGAATCAGGACATGGTCCATGAGGATCGCCATCCTTTCAGATATCCATTCCAACCTCCAGGCTCTCGATGCGGTTTGCGAGAAGATAGACGGACTCGGTGTGGATTCCATCTATTTCGCCGGAGACGTTGTGGGATATGGTCCTGATCCCAACATGTGCACCAGTTGGGTGCTTAATAATGCGGATGTCGCCGTTGCGGGAAATCACGATTTTGCCGCCGTCGGTATGATGGATTCGGACTCCTTTAACTCCAATGCCAGAGATGCCATCCAGTGGAACGCCAGACAACTGGAGGCTGACCTGTCCAGTTACCTGATCTCCCTTCCCATGATCGAGACAAGGAATGGAATCACCCTGGTACACGCCAGTCCGCGATTCCCGGATCAGTGGGAATACATTTTTACATTATGGGACGCGGAGGAGAACTTTACCCATTTTGATAATACACTCTGCTTTGTCGGACACTCACATCAGCCGGTGATGGTGGGCGTGGATCCGGAGGGATCGGTGGCCGTTGTCCCCGGGGACAAACTGGTGGTGGAAGATGGGTGCCGGTACCTGATAAATGTCGGTAGTGTCGGGCAACCCAGAGATGGTAATCCTGATGCATGTTTTGGTCTTCTGGATACCGAAACATCCGAGTTCTCCCTGGTCCGTGTCAAGTACGATGTGTCAGAGACTCAGGAAAAGATGCACAGGGAAGGGCTTCCCCAGGCCTTGGCGGACAGGCTTTCGGAGGGACGTTGAAGAGCGAAAACGACCAGAATTCCGCCTCGGAGAGATCCAGAAACGTGATCGATCCAACCATGAGTCTGGTGGGCAAGCTGGAGGATCTTTCTCTGGGCGAGATTCTTCAGATTGTGAGTCTCAGCAGACGGTCCGGACTTCTTCGTCTCGAGGGCCCTGCGGGAGGGGCGAATGTATACATCCGGAACGGGATGATACTTTATGCCGGCCGTTCCGGGGAAAAGGATGGTTTGCTGGGTCTTCTGGTCCATCATGGGCTTCTTGATATGTCACAGTTGAAACCACTGAAGGGACGCCTGGAGACCTGTGAAAGGATAGAAGATCTGAAGGAGCTGGTGAGTAGTGAACTGAATATTCCGACAGATTCCTTCGAAAAAGTCCTGCAAAAAAGAGTCGAGGAGATCATGTTCTCTCTTTTTCTCTGGGAGGAGGGGACTTTCAGTTTTCAGTTGATCGACAGTGAGGGTGACCATCCCGCACTGAATCGTATGAAACCCCTCTTTCTTGAAGAAGGGATCAATGCCCAGTTTCTGGTTATGGAGGGTGCCAGACGCGAGGATGAACTTGTCAGGGATGCCTCGCCGAATGAGATATTGCAACCCGAGCAGCAAGGTCAGCCAGGTCAGGATAATGTTATCGAATTCCAACTTGACCTTGACGAAATGCCGGGTGAGGAAGACAAAACCCAATTTGATATTCCGGATATCCAGCCACCGCTGCCGGAGAAAACAGATAGAGTTATTGTTCTGGTTTCTGAAGATCAGGAACGGGAAGCTGAGTTGAAAAGGGCGCTGGAATCAGTTGATATCAAAGTTTGTGCACTTGAGAGTGCAGCCCCTGCCTTGACACGGATACAGGAACTGAGAACCGAAAATATTTATCCCCTGATTGTTACTGACCTGAAAGTTGGAGGGATCACGGACGGAATGATTTTCGGTGCGCTGGACATCCTGTCTACTCTTTGGGATCTGGGATTCAATCTGCCTGCGGTAATTCTGCACAGAGGTGATGTTTCCCCCGAACTTGAGAATAAATTGTCAGGCATTGAGAGTGTAACTCTTATACCCTTGGAAGCTTCAAAGATGGGCGAAGAGGAGGACGTTCCCTGGGCAGAGAGAGTAGCGGCATTTGCGAACGTATTATCAGGCCGGGATGAGTCGGTCGAGCTCCAGGAGGTCGAGTATTACGATATACAGCAGGAACTGTCGGACGACCTTGAGGGCCTGGATCTTCCCTTCGACGGACTGGAGGAAGGCGTTGTAAGTGAAGCCCGGGAATTGCACGATCCGGCCATGGCAAATTTGCGCTTCTATGTGGCCGAACTCAACAGAAAAGATGTCAGCGTTGAGGTTACCCTCCTTGCGTTGAGGTTCGCCTCGGAGATCGCTTCCAGGGCCGTTCTTTTTCTCGTAAGAAAAATTGACATCAAGGGTTTGGGCCAATTCGGTGTCCATCTCGGCGAAGGAAGGGATGCTGATTCCGCCGTCCGGTCCCTGGTAATTTCTTCGTGTGATGACTCCGTATTTTCAAGGGTTATTCAGACTCAACAGAGTTTTCGGGGTGCTCCATCCGACAGTGAAATCGAGAGGGCACTTTTCGAGGAACTCGGCGGCGGCAAGCCTCATGAAATCTACATAGGTCCCATTATCACCATGGGAAAGGTCGCGGTTATTCTTTATGCCGATGATTTTCCCGAGCGGGCGGGTCTGGCGCCGACAAGCAGCATGGATATTTTCCTGAGCCACACAGGATTGGCCCTGGACAGAGCCTTTCTGGAGATGAAGCTCAGGGAAGATCAGGGAGGAAGCTAACTGGAACGGCCTGAACCACAGAGATCACAGAGGTTAGGTGTTGGGAGAGGAAGAACTTTGTCTTACCCAGGAAATTCAGCTTTTCTCTGTGCTCTCTGTGTCCTCTGTGGTTATGTGCAGTCTGAAGTTCGTTGATTTAGGAGCTGAATCATGGCGAAAAAAATCCTGGTAGTTGAAGATTCCTCGATGACGAGATCCCTGATCGTCACGTCCCTGGAGGACTTGGGAGACTTTACGGTCGTTGAAGCTGCCAACGGTTTCCAGGCACTGCGTAAACTTCCCGAAATCGTACCTGATCTGGTTATCACTGATATTAACATGCCGGACATCAACGGTCTCGAGGTCGTCCGATTTGTCAAACATAGCGAACAGTTCAGACATATTCCAGTGATCATTGTCACCACCGAAGGTCGGGATGTCGACCGGGAAAGAGGGTTAAAACTCGGAGCGGACCGTTACGTAATAAAACCCTTTGACCCGGAGGAGCTTCAGGGTTTTGTGAAAGAATTGCTTGGCGAATGAAAACAGGAGCCAAACAACCAGTACAAAGTGCAAAGGAAAACCGCTTCGACCGTTCGATCCCGCCAAAGGCGGGACTCAGGGTCCTCGCAATGACGTGCGTTTGTACTTCGCACTTTGTTCTTTGTCCTGACTTGAAACTTGAAACCTTAAACCTGAAACCTGGAACTCGATTCAATGGATCAATCCCTTAAAGATTTCGTGTCCGAAGCAGAGGATATTCTGGACGACCTGGACAGTTCTATCGTTCTTTTGATGGATCTTTCTCCGGACGATCATCGGAAACCGGATATCATCAACGCCATTTTCCGCAATGCCCACTCTCTGAAAGGTCTTTCGAGCATGTTGAACCTGGAGAATCTCGGTTCACTTTCTCATCATGTCGAAAGCCTTCTCGATTCCCTTCGCCTGGACAAGGTGGCGCTCTCCGATGAGGTCGTGGAACTTCTGTCCGATGGCGTACGTCTCATAATCAGGATGGTTCATGCTGTTGCAGAGGGTGAAGGGGATGCTTCAGTCAGCACGGAGGAATTCTTAAAGGATCTGGAGCGCGTAGTACAGAACCGGGAGCACACTGTTTCTGAGGACCTGTACGCTCACATTGATGTTCCCGAGGGAATGGCCGAGATCCTTTCAGAGTACGAAGAGCACCGTTTCAGGGATAACATTGGGAAAAGGATCCCGTTTTTCCGGCTGGCATGCAACTTTTCTCTCCGTAGTTTTGACGTCCAGCTCAAACAGATCAGTGACGGCATCAAGGAGATCGGGGAGCTGTTGACCACACTGCCTCAGACCGAGGGTGGGCCGGACGGAGCCATCGGTTTTCTCCTCTACTTTACCAGCAGAAAGCCGGAAGAAGAGTTAAGAGGCAGGTTTCAAACCGAAGACACCGATCTGGTTGCGGTCGATTACAGAGATCCGGGCACTTCTGTTTCCGATGGAACCCTCATGGAAAAGAAGGTTGGCAGGACAGGTGGAGACAATCTCGAGGAAGAGGTCAGGGGCGTCAGCAACACAGTAAGGGTGGACATTGTCAAACTCGATTACCTCATGAACCTTGCCGGAGAGTTAGTGCTTCTCAGATCAAATTTTTCCAGCATTGCTGATCGTATGAGAAAAGATGGCGAGGGGGGACAGGCTGAAACCCTCCTGGAGATGGACAAGATCAACACTCAGATGGAAAAGAAACTCATCGATCTGCGTGATTCGGTCATGAGTATCCGAATGGTCCCCATGGGCCAGTTATTCAACAGGCTTCAGAGGGTGTCTAAGAAGATCGCCCGAGAATTGAACAAAGAGATCAATTTCGAGTTTGTCGGTGGGGATACGGAACTGGATAAGATGATTATGGAGGAAATGGTATCACCTCTCCTGCATATGGTCCGCAATTCGGTTGATCACGGCATTGAGAGTGCTGATGTGCGCCGTGCAAAAGGGAAAAAAGAGATAGGACTGGTCAGGCTATCCGCCTATCAACAGGGCAACCACGTTGTTCTCGAGGTCCAGGACGATGGTCAGGGCATTGATCTTGAGGAAGTGAAATTGTCGGCCCTTGGTAGTGGAGTCCTCGAGGATGGTGAGACCTTGACCGACGAGGAGCTCCTCTCCCTTCTGTTTAAACCGGGGTTTTCCACCAAAAAGACCGTCACAGAGATTTCCGGGCGGGGTGTTGGGATGGACGTTGTCCGGAGAGAACTGGAAAAGGTGGGAGGGACTGTTGAAGTAAGTACTGTAAAGGATCACGGCACCAGGGTCACTCTCACCCTGCCCATCACCCTGGCCATCCTCCAGGCACTCCTGATAAGGAGCGCGGAAAGGACGTTTGCCATTCCACTGGGTTCGATCCATGAAACCATCCAGCTTACCGGTGCGGACATCAAGACCATGCGGGGCAAGGAGGTTATCAACCTTAGGGACAGGACCTTACCATTACTTCGATTGGAGGAGATCTTCGATTTTCCGAGATGTGAGGATGATGGAGAAGTCTACGCGGTTATTATTGGAATAGGGCACAGAACTATGGCCCTGGCCGTTCAGGAGATGCTCGGCAAACAGGATATCGTCATAAAACCCCTTGGGGAGGCATTCGCTAAAATCACCGCTCTGGCAGGAGCCGCGGAACTGGGGGACCAATCCACCGTACTTGTACTGGACGTGGCGGGCCTCATGGTAGATGCCATCAAGCTTGGTACGGCAGGCAGGGGGGCATAGGTCGTGTACGAGGAGCACTTCGGATTTCACACCAGGCCTTTCGGGAAAACACCCAATCCGGCTTTCCTGTACAGGAGTCCCATTCATCAGGAAGCTCTCGAACGGATCCGTTACGGGGCCGAAGAGAGAGAGTTGACCCTTCTAACGGGCGAGATAGGTACCGGAAAAACGCTGCTGAGCCGGGCCCTGATCGATTTGCTTCCCGAGAATTACCGCCCTATTCTGCTCATCAACCCCAGGCTCACTCCCAATCAGTTCCTCAGAACCCTGGCGTTGAGGATGGGCGTGGCCCAGCCGGCATATTTCAGGACGGACCTGCTCGAACAGATAAATGAGTTTCTGTTCAATAATTTTGAGGAGGATATGTGCCCCGTGATCATCATCGACGAAGCACAGTTGATCCCCTCCAAGGCGACATTCGATGAGATTCGTCTTCTAACCAACTTTCAACTCGACGACCTGAATCTTCTTTCCCTTATTCTTATCGGCCAGACCGAGTTGAGAAAAAGACTCAAACAATCCCCTTACGAGGCCATTCGACAGCGGATTGGGATTCAATACCACCTGGGATCAATGGGGAGGGAGGATACGGGAGGGTACGTTGCTCACCGACTTCTGGAAGCCGGTGGGGAGGGTGGTCTCTTCACAGATGATGCCATTGATGTCATCTATCGATACTCAGGTGGATTGCCCAGGATAATCAACAACATTGCAGCCAACGCTCTTCTGACGGGCTTTTCAAAGGAACTTGCGCACATCGGTCCGGATATCGTTCTGGATGTCGTGGAGGATCTCGATCTGGAACCAGCGGAAGCATGAAAAATTGAACCACAGAGATCACGGAGGACACAGAGGGTTTTTTAGTTTTTCAATAAGGTTTTTGATTTCAGAACTCCTCTGTGCTCTCTGAGTCCTCTGTGGTAAAGGTCTTGACCTCAAAAAAGGGAAATAAAATGGATCTGGTGAAGATCAGGAAAAAAGCGAAAGAAGCCGGAACGGCAAAAAAAAGGGGAAGCGGGACCAAAAAGTCCGAGGCTTCAAAACCGAAAAAAAGACCTGCGAAAAAGCAGCCGGTTCAGAGACCTTCGCCTGCTGCTGATGCTGAGGAACAGAGTACTGAGACTCAGGCTCCAGAGGTTCCCGAGGAGAAAACAGAAGCCGCTCCTGCTGTAGAGGAAAGTCCCATGGTTCCGGCCGAGGTTAAGGCGGAGGTCTCAACTGTTGCCCTTGAGGAGGCTGTCGAGGGAGAACTGAAGGACCTGAAAGACATCCTCCGGAGTCAGCATGAGGAAAAGGCGGTGGAGGAAGAGGAGCAGATACAGCTTCTTACCTTCATGCTTGGGGATGAGGAATACGGTCTGAATATCATGGACATCAAGGAGATCGTCAGGCCAAGGGAGGCTACGGAAGTTCCCAGGACGCCGGCTTATATTCAGGGTATCATCTCCCTGCGGGGTGTCATTATCCCGGTCTTTGATGTGAAAAAAAGACTGGGATTGGCTGCCACTGAGCAGGATCCAAAGAACAGGATCATCGTTGTGAAATCCAACGAGCACTTTTTCGGTCTGCTCGTTGACCTGGTCGTACAGGTGATGGATGTTCCACTGAACAGGATCGATCCTCCCCCCGAGATCGTTGGAAGTGTGGAGGGTGAATTTCTCATCGGGATCGGTAAGGTGGATGAACGGCTGATTATCCTTCTGAACCTTCAAAAAGTCCTGGCCGTTGACTGTGATGACACTGAGGTCTCGAAGGATGAAGGATAATTTTAATATTTCACGCTGTAACATCTGTGGGAAATACTACAGGATTCATCCTGAAAAGCTCCCACCCGGTGTCATATCTTTTAACTGCAGGAAATGCGGCTCGCTGGTCTCCATTGCCCTTCCTGATGACGCTGTAAATCCGGAAGGTGCAGTTCATGAGATTCTCGTTGTTGTGTACGAAGTGGAGCTCGCACAGTTGATCCTGAAAATCCTCGCCAGGGATGGTTTACGTGGACGGGTATCGCCAACCGGGGAACAGGCTCTCGAGATCATCTCCCAATCTCCTCCCGATGCGGCATTGGTAAGCGTCTCTCTTCCCGACATGGTGGGCTACGAGATGATCGACAGACTGAAGGAGACTCTCAAGGACAGAAAATTCCCCATTATTCTCCTGTCCTCACTTTACCATGGGACACGCTACAAGAGAGCCCCCACATCACTTTATGGTGCAGATGACCATATCGAAAGGCATCATCTCCCTGACTTTCTGGCACCAAAGATAAGAAGACTCATCGATCCGGGGCCTGAATCGGGGCCCATGAAGGCAGGACCTGATCTTGTCAAGCCGCCGACGGATCAGGAGATTGACGACAGGAGAGAGCTGGAGCAGATTCATCGGAATCTGGTGGGGGGTTCTGATGAAACATTCGAGGAAAGGATCAGGAGAACGTGCAGAGTCATTGTCAGTGATATAGCGCTTTACAGCGAGGATACAATAAGGAATTCAGTGCCTGAGCGGATTCTTGAGATGATAGCCGCCGAAATACAGGAAGGAGTAGATCTGCTCAAACAACAGTTCCCGGAATACGAGGGTGATTATCATCAGATTCTCTCTAATGAAATGCTCGATCTGCTTGGCTCCCGCGGTGTCGGATCGGCGCGGCCTGAGGAGGACAATGGAACCTGAGGCCAGAGAAGCCTTGATATCAGGTTTGAGATCTTCAGACGAGGAGCAGCGCCGCCAGGCGATGGTCTCTCTGAAAGCGGATCTTACGGAGGATGATCTCCAGTGGCTTGAGATCCCTCTGTCCGATGAGAGCTGGAGGGTGCGGAAGGAAGCCATTGAGGGTCTTTCCGGACTTAACCCGACTCCGGAACTGATCTCACATCTGGTTCCCCTTATGGATCCTTCAAGGGAGGTGACACTCAGGAACTCCATCGTTGAGGCTCTGGAGGGAATGGGACCCGATGCTGCCGTTCTAATTAGCGGCCACCTCTCTATTGACCAGCCCGATGTGAGAAAGTTCCTCGTGGACATCCTCGGGAACATAGCTGATCCCTCAGTAATTCCGGATCTTGTGAGAATGCTCGATGATCCGAAGGACAACATACGGGCTGCAACCGCCGAGAGCCTGGCTTCCATTGGAGACAGTGCCTCGAGCAGGGCTCTCATAGGCGCACTTGAAGGAGCGGATAATTGGGTAGCTTTCAGTATTCTCAGTGCTCTGGCAAGGTTGGAGGACACGGAGGCGCTTCCGATTTTCTTCAGGTATCTGGACAACAGGCTCCTTGCGAACCCGGCGATCCATGGGATCGGGAGAATTGGCTCACTGGATGAGGGCTCCCGGCTCCTTGAGATCCTCCCATCGATGCCTCGCGGCGCCGCTAAAGCGGTTTTCCTGGCTGCCGGGTTGATCTGTCGAAGAGCCCTGGTGGAAGGAGTTCAGGAAGGTCTGGAATCCTTCTCGGGGAAAGTGGCATCTGCGGCTGATATCCAGATTGTGGAATTCATGGCCGACCAGCTTGCTGTCTCGGACAATCTTGAGAACAAGCAGGGCTATCTTGCTGCACTGAGCATGATCGGTGGCCAACGGGCCCTCGAGGCCGGCCTCTCCATGGTTGAGGATGAATCAATGGAGTGGGACGTGAATATGGCGCTTTACCGTTTCGCCGAAAGGGACTCTTCTGTGCTCACCGTGCTTTTGGAAAACCAGGATGAACTGGTTCGCAGACGGGCCCTTCAGGTCCTGGCACTGCTCGGCGACACCGATTTACTCCAGGATATTTATCCCATGCTCAAGGATGAAAGCGGACATGTGCGAAAAGACGCGGCACAGGCGGTGTCTATCCTGGGCGACAGCGACTCCATAGACCCGCTTCTGGACCTTCTGCCCGATGAGTATCGTGACGTCTCTGAGGCTGCGGCTGAAGCACTCGTCAGGCTGGGCATAAAATATTCTGCCTCCCTTTCAAAAAAGATCGTGCCTCTGTTGCCCGAATCCCAACCGGAGATAAAAGCTCTTCTTATCCGAGTGCTAGGGCAAGTGGATGTCTCAGGGCATCTGAAGCTGTTTTTGGGTGCCCTTCACGATGCCGAGCCGGTTGTCAGAGCAGCGGCTGTCGGCGGTCTGAAGAGAACCAGCGACCTTTCGGCCGCATCAGCAGTCATCAACTCCCTGGCCGACGAAAGCCCTGCTGTTCGGGTTGAAGCCGCCATGGCTCTGGAGATCCTGAAATCTCCTGGAGCAGCGGAGCCACTGAGGGCAGCCCTGTTTGATCAGGATCCATGGGTTCGCTCCGCTGCTGTCTCAGCCCTTAGCGTTCATCCCGACATGGAGCCGGATGATCTTTCCGATCTCATGCTCGGCGACGACCTCATGATCAAAACTTCTGTAGTTGAGGCGCTTGGTCAAAGAGGCTCGGAAGGTCACGAGAATGTTATGGATATTCTTGAGGATGCCTTCAAGAAGGAGGTTGTGGAGATCAGGAGGAGTATCTGCAGGGTTCTTGGAAAGGTTCCCGGAGAGAGAAGCCTGGCACTTCTTCTCCAGGCCACAAGGGATGATGATGCCAGCGTAAGGATCTTTGCTGCACATTCCCTCGTGGATAATGAGGATGAAGGGACGCTTCAGACCCTGATGGATATGGCCGAATCTGATTCGGATAGAACCGTTCGGGACACTATCCGATCCCTGATGGAATCAAGGAATCCAGATGCTTTTTGATACCACCGGGAGGATCGAACTGGCAGATGAGGAGTTCAGACTTCTGTCCGGGTTCATATATGAGTACTGCGGTCTTTTTTTTGACCAATCCAGCAGGTTCCTTCTTGAGAGCCGACTTCAGAACAGGCTTCGAGCTCACCACTTTGACTCCTTCCTGAAATATTATCACTATCTACTCTTTCACCAGGATAAAGTTCAGGAAATCAATGAACTGCTGGATATTATCACAACCAACGAAACATATTTTTTCAGGGAAAAGAATCAGCTTGATGCTTTTTCAGAGGAAATACTACCTGAACTTGCTCAACGAAAGGCACAGACCAGACATATTCGCATCTGGAGTGCCGGCTGCTCCACCGGTGAGGAACCCTACACCCTGGCTATCCTGATAAAAGAATCAGGAATTTTCGAAGGTTGGAAGATCGACATCATCGGGACGGATATCAGTCAACAGGTCCTTAAATCGGCCAGGAAGGCTGAATATTCACAGTCCTCATTCAGAGTTACCGATAATTCCAGCATCCAGAGCTATTTCACCAGGTTCGAAGATGGGAAATATGTCCTCGATGAATCCATCCGGTCCATGGTTCATTTCGGGCACCACAATCTTCTTGATGAAAAGATGTTGGGGCTGATAGGCGAGTGTGATGTCATTATTTGCAGGAACGTCATTATATATTTTGATAAAAACGCCAAGGCCAGGGTTGTCAATGCCTTTCACCGGAAGCTTGCCACAGGTGGATATTTACTTTTAGGACACTCTGAATCGTTGATGAATATTACAACGGCCTTCAGGCTGAAGCACCTTACTCAGGTAATGGTCTACCAGAAGCCGGGAGACGATGTATGAAGGCCGGCAAAAAAACTCTGTCCGTTCTGGTGGTTGATGACTCCGCCTACAACCGGAAGATGCTCAGAACCATACTGCTGGCTATGGAGGAGGTTGGTTCCGTGGACGTTGTGTCCAACGGTGAGGAGGCCATAAAGACGGTTATGTCCGATCCGCCGGACGTCATTACACTGGATCTGAACATGCCCCGGATGGATGGTTTCACCTTTCTTCGCTGGCTGATGCGCAACCGGCCTCTACCGGTAGTTGTCGTCAGTGCTGAGGGGGGCGAAAAGAACGTCTTTAAAGCCCTGGATCTGGGCGCCCTGGATTTTGTTGTCAAACCTCTGAGATATGCCTCTGAGCGTATCGTTGAGATCAAGGCGGAACTCCAGGAAAAGATCCGTGCTGTGGCCGGGAAGGATGTGGTTCCGTACCTGAAAGATCTGAAAAAGGCGAAAGCGAAGCATGAGACAGCGACTGCGGCTGTCATACAAAAAATTGCGAAAAGTATTGAAGGTGTTCTCATTATTGGAGCGTCCACTGGTGGGCCGTCCGCCATACAGAGGGCTCTGGCACAGATGTCGGCTGATTTTCCACTCCCCATCATCGTGGTGCAGCATATGCCGCCGGTTTTCACAAGGCAGTTTTCCGTTCGACTTGATAAAAACACACCATTCAAGGTCAGGGAGGCTGAACAAGGAGATCCACTGGTTCCAGGTCAGGTCCTCGTGGCTCCTGGAGGGAATCACCTGGAAATAGTTAAACAGCGGGGGTATGTAGCCGCGATAAGAGAAAAATCGAAGGGAGACCGATTTGTCCCATCAATAGATATGACTATGGCATCGGCCGTGGATGCACTGGGTGCCAGAATCATAGGAGTCCTGCTTACAGGGATGGGTAATGACGGAGCTGAAGGACTGCTGAAGATCAGGCAGGCCGGTGGCCAGACCATCGCTGAGTCGGAGGAATCCACCGTTGTTTTCGGAATGCCCAGGGCCGCAGTTCAAAAGGGCGCTGCTGGATCGGTCCTGGTTCTGGACCGCATCCCGCAGAAGGTCCAGGAATTGTCACAGGTCATCTGTGGCTTGAAAAATGACCGGAGCGATGTTAGTAACTAAATCGACAACTAAGTACAATGTACTAAGTACTACGTACTAAGTTAAATCTAGAAACCAGAAACTGGAAACCAGAAGCTGAATATCTACATCCTTTGCTTTTGGGGGGGCGCTTTTCGGAAAGCTGGGGCGAGTCTGGAGCGGGATAAATGAGCGAGAAAAAAACAAAACTTTTCGAAAAGGGTGAAGAGTTTCTGGAAATGTTCCGGCAGGGACAGGAATTTACCCAGGATCTCCTCAAGGAAAATGAGCGACTGCGATACAGGGTCGTGCAGCTTGAGGAGACGCTGAAGTCAGGCCCGAATCCTTCTGCCGGTTCTCCGACAGATAATTCCCAGTACCTGGAGCTTTCAAGAAAGGTCGCCATCTATGAAGAGAAAATTCAGGACCTGGCTGGGAAACTGAGTGAGGTCGAGGAGGAGAATATCGATTTTGCTCGACGTTATGTCGATGTTGAGGAACAGAATAACAATCTGGCCAACCTCTATGTAGCAAGCTTTCAACTCCACTCGACTCTTGACTACGAGGAGGTGCTGCAGATTATCCTCGAGATCATTATCAACCTGATCGGAGCGGAGGATTTTGCCGTATTTCTCCTCGACGAGAAGACCAATCAGTTGATTCCGGCCGGGTCTGAAGGTGTTGGGCTGGAGGAGATTAGCCCCATCGCCATGGGTGAGGGGATCATAGGTTCCGCTGCCCAGGAAAAGACGAGCTATTTTAATGAGATGCCCCCCTCAACCAGAGATGAGCTGTTCAAAGATCCCCTCGTCTGTATTCCACTTCTGATAAAGGATGAGCTTATAGGCGTGATTACACTGTATAAACTTCTCCAACAGAAGGTGAAGTTCGCCCCTGTGGACTTTGAGCTTTTCACGCTTCTTGCCGGACATGCAGCGACGGCTATTTTCAGCGCAAGGCTCTATTCCGAATCCAGGAGGAAACTGACCACCTACCAGGGATTTCTCGATCTGCTGAGTCAGAAGTGAAGGGAGAAATCAAATGGCAGCGTTAAAGTTTCTGGTCATAGAAGATTCCCCAACCATGAGGCAGCTTATACGATTTGCCCTTAACCGCATTCCGAAGGCCGAAGTGATAGAGGCATCCGACGGAGTCGATGGACTGAAAAAGCTGTCCTCCAACGAGGTTGATCTGATCCTTACCGACATCAACATGCCCATCATGGATGGGTTAAAGCTGGTCAGTCTCGTACGGGGAAACGACAGCTACAAGGATATACCAATTGTCATAATCACAACGGAAGGCGCAAGGGAAGACAGGGAACGGGCCATGGCCCTGGGAGCGGACGCCTACATTACCAAGCCCATCCAGTCCACAAACCTCCTCTCCACCGTTAAGGAACTCCTGAAAATTTGATCGTTTCAGAGTTAACCAGGCGTCCTGCGTGGGCCCAAGGAGTTCCGTGCCCCGCCGTCCTGTTATCCCCGTAAACTGTTTGTAATTACCGGTGTTTTCTTCCTGATTGGCACATGAGACGGAAAGGCGAAGACTCTAATGACGACATCGAAATATCTTCCTCGCGAAATTGAGCCGAAATGGCAGAAACGCTGGGAGGAATCAGGCATTTACAGGTCTGTCGAGGATCCCGACAGGGAAAAATTCTACTGTCTTGAGATGTTTCCATACCCCTCGGGTGACCTGCACATGGGACACATGCGTAATTACGCCATCGGGGATGCGTACACCCGCTTTCTTCGCATGGTGGGATACAATGTACTCTATCCAATGGGATATGATGCTTTTGGCCTGCCCGCGGAAAACGCCGCCATAACACGCAAGGTAGATCCTGCCCAATGGACCCGGCAGTCCATTGAGAAGATGAAATGTGTTCAGAAGCGGATGGGGCTTTCCTATGACTGGGACAGGACTCTGGCCACCTGCGAGCCGGAATATTATCACTGGAACCAATGGGTTTTTCTCCAATTTCTGAAAAAGGGGTTGGCTTACCGCAATGCAGCGCCGGTCAACTGGTGCCCCTCCTGTTCCACTGTGCTTGCAAACGAGCAGGTTGAGAACGGCGGGTGTTGGAGATGTGGCAGCAACGTTCAGCAGAAGGACCTGGAACAGTGGTTTTTCAGGATCACTGCCTACGCCGACGAACTCGTGCAGGATCTCGACCGGTTGGAGGACTGGCCGGAGAGAGTCAAAATCATGCAGAGAAACTGGATCGGTAGAAGTGAGGGCGCCGAGATACATTTTCCCCTGGTCGGGTCTGAAACGGTTATCTCAACATTTACGACCCGCCCGGATACGGTTTTCGGTATCACATATATGGTTCTGGCGGCTGAGCACCCACTGGTCGGGGAACTGGTGCGTGGAACCGACAGGGAGGAACCGGTCCGTCAGTTCTCAGAGAGGGTTAAAGGAAAGTCCACCATCGAAAGGACTGATGAGACAAGGGAGAAGGAAGGGATCGACACCGGGCGCTGTTTCATCAATCCGGTGACAGGTGAAAGATTCCCTATTCTGGTAGCCGACTATGTGATGATGGAGTATGGAACCGGTGCTGTAATGGGAGTTCCGGCGCACGATCAGCGGGATTTTGAATTTGCCGGGAAATACGGTCTGCCCGTCAGGGTCGTTATTGAGGATGACGCACGTTCCATTAAGGCTGAAACCATGGAGCAGGCCTATGTCGATGACGGCACCATGGTTAATTCCGGGCCTTTCGATGGAAGGAATAACCGTGAGGCCATGTCTGATTTTGTCGGCTACCTGGAGGAGAATGGATGGGGACAGGCATCTATAAGCTATCGACTCCGTGACTGGCTCATCTCCCGGCAGCGGTACTGGGGCACACCTATTCCTGTCGTCTACTGTGAGACGTGTGGCACTGTTCCTGTACCCGAGGAGGATCTTCCTGTGCTCCTGCCCGACGACGTTACATTTACCGGTGAGGGAAATCCCCTCGCGGCCTCTTCCTCTTTTGGTCAGACGACATGTCCGGGATGTTCCGGCCATGCCAGGCGCGAAACAGACACCATGGACACCTTCATCGATTCGTCTCATTACTTTTTCAGATATACGGATCCAGCCTATGAACAGGCCCCCTTTGATCCTGAAAAGGCTGCCTACTGGATGCCGGTGGACCAGTATATAGGGGGGATCGAGCACGCCATCCTTCATCTCCTTTACGCGAGGTTTTTTACGAAGGGGCTGCGGGATCTTGGATTGACGGATGTCGGGGAGCCGTTTTCCCGTTTGCTTACCCAGGGAATGGTCATCAAAGACGGGGCAAAGATGTCTAAATCCATGGGAAACGTGATTCCGGCTGAGGAAATGATGGATAAATACGGAGCGGATACAGCCCGGATGTTCATCCTCTTTGCCTCTCCTCCGGAAAAAGAACTGGACTGGAACGATCATGGGGTAGAGGGATCGTTCAGGTTCCTCAACAGGGTATACAGACTTGTCTGTAAGAACAGTCACCTGTTTGATAAACCCGAGGATCGTCCTGATGAACTGCCGGATGGATCCCTCTCTCTTGTTCACGCAGCCCATAAAACTATCAAAAAAGTGACAGAGGATATCAGGAACCGATTCCAGTTCAACACTGCCATTAGCGCTATTATGGAGTTGGTAAATGAGCTGCAGCGGTTTTCCTCAGATGGTGGTGAATTACAGCCGGGGGATCGATGGGCAATGGCTGAAGGTTTAAGGACGGTTATCCTGCTTCTCGCCCCTTTTGCGCCACACATGGCAGAGGAACTGTGGGAATTAACGGGAGGGTCATACAGTGTTTCCGTTCAACCCTGGCCGCCATATGATCCCGCTCTCGCCGTGAGCCGAACTGTCCAGATCGTAGTGCAGATCAATGGCAAGGTAAGAGCACGTTTTGAGGCACTTCCCGATTCGTCCGGGGAAGATCTTGAGCGAAGAGCCATGGAGAACCCTAAAATCATAGAGTTGCTGAAAGGAAAGGAACTGGTCAAGTCGGTGGTGGTGCCCGGCAAGCTGGTTTCACTGGTGATCAAGTGAGAAGTCTGTCCCTGCCCCTTGCAATATTTCTCTGTGCCCTCCTGGTGTCGCAGTGTGGGTACCGGGCAGTCCGCCCTTTCAGTGGGAAGGATTTTTCCCTGGGTGAACTGAGGAATGTCACAGAGGAACCATTCCTGACGGAGGCTATGGAAGAGGCCCTGGCGAAGGTGGCTGGTTTGCGCAGGGACGGTGGACCCCGGGACATAGACCTCGTTATAACCGGTTTCAGCGAGAGGGTCGGATCCGTTGCATCTTCCGGGGAGCCTGTTCGAGAACGTATCTCAATGACTTTTGAGTGGAGAATCTCCGGGATACCTGAAGGTGCTGATTCGGTCAGCAGGGGTGACGTTTCGAGAACCTACCTGTGGACACAGGACATGAATGTGCTGGACTGGAACCGTCGGGCAGCCGTCAGGTTGTTGGCTGAAGATGCTGCCAGATTCCTTGCGGATCACCTCGAGGAGGCTCCTTGACGGTTGATCCGGCTTACCTGTTTATATCCTCGGAACCTCTGCTCCTGAATGAAGCGGTTGCTGATCTCAGGGACCGGGCGATCCCACCCGAGAACAGGGACCTTAACTACCTGGCTC
Source organism: Pseudomonadota bacterium (assembly GCA_003228585.1). Classification (GTDB taxonomy): domain Bacteria; phylum BMS3Abin14; class BMS3Abin14; order BMS3Abin14; family BMS3Abin14; genus SZUA-204. Next base: position 7,069 of record QIEJ01000185.1, on the reverse strand, counting down.
TTTACGGATGGGACGCTGAGATCGGTACCGTTCTCGAGTTTCTCCAGACCATTCCGTTCCTGGCAGATCGGCGAATGCTGGAGATCAGGGAGATCCAGAAGTTATCCGACTGGAAGAAGCTCCTCGATTATCTGAAAGACCCCAATCCGCAATCCTGTCTTGTCATGACCTCAAGTGAACTTAAACGGAAGGACCCTGCCTTCAAGGCCCTCTCCAGGCATTCCCGCGCTTCAGAACTGAAGAGACCGCATGATAACGCTCTTGCTGGATGGGTTGTCAAAAGATTTCATGAATCCGGGAAGAGAATTGATCATGATCTTGCCCGGATGCTGGTGATGATCGCCGGCTCCAGTCTTTCCTCACTGTCAACCGAGGTCGAAAAGCTGGTGCTTCACGCTGGTGAAAGGGATGTTATCGAAGAGGCAGATCTGGATGCGTCTTTGCCGGGGGGGGTTGAAACGGTTTTTTCTCTACTGGATGCCATCGGTGACGGAGATGGGCCACATGCCATGATATGTCTCAAGAGACTGATGGAATCGGGTACACGTCCAGAGCAGCTGGTTCATATGATGGCGCGTCATTACCGCCAACTCATCAGAGCGGGTGCCCTTATAAAATCTGGAATGACCCCCGGTGATGCCGCAGCCAGGTTGGGAATTCGCTACCCGAAACTGCAGGAAAAGTTTACCCGCCAATTGGTGCGCGCAAAAAACAGGGATCTTGAGTATGATCTGGAAAGGTTGTCCGCAACCGACAGGCTTCTGAAAACCAGCCCCATTCCTGAAGCTGTAGTTATGGACAAGCTCCTTCTGGATTTACTGGTCTAGCTGGTCTGGTTGCTCTGCGGGTGCCGGCTGCAGGGTGTTGAACCGGCGTGTCAGACGGGAAATCTTTCTGGAAGCGGAATTCCGGTGGATGGTTTTGTTGGCGGCCGCTTTCTGGATTACCGGGATGGCTTCCCTGAGTAATTTTTCAGCGGATTCGCGGTCCCCGGCGTCTACGGCACTGATGAGATCCTTGGTGAGGTTCTTGATCCTGGTTCGCCTTACCTGGTTGTTGAGTCTTCGTTTAAGGCTCTGTTTGTGCCTTTTGATGGCCGATTTGTGTGTCGCCAATTGTGCTCCTCCCAATTCGGTATCGTTAATAATAAGAAGGGCCGGTATCCAACAGTACCTGGACAGTATCTAAAATAAAACGGAAACGGGAACGAAACAGTGCTATTAACCCGATTTCGCGGGAATTGTCAAATGTTTTCTTAGGTTGAGTGAGATGAACAGCCAGGGACAATCGGAAAGAGAAAATAAGGGAATCATAAAAGCTGCCGGTGTAGTCGGAGGCGCCACCTTCGTCAGTCGAGTTCTAGGTCTCGTTCGTGATGCGGTTATGGCCTACCTGTTCGGTGCTACACTTACGGCTGACGCTTTTTATGTTGCCTTCCGGATCCCTAATCTTATGAGACAGCTTTTCGGAGAAGGGGCGCTGGCAGCGTCCTTTGTCCCCGTCTATTCGGATATCCTTGAAAAAGACGGAGCAGAAGAAGCATCCAGGTTCGCAGACGGGCTGTTCACACTTCTTGTGGCTGTTTTGGCAGTCCTGTCCATTGCATTTGTTCTCTTTGCCCCACTGGTCGTCAGATTTGTAGCATGGGGTTTTGCACCTGACAGTGAGGTTTTCAGCCAGACGGTCGTCCTGACACGCTGGCTTTCACCATACATGCTGTTGATCTGTGCCGCAGCACTGGGTATGGGGATTCTCAATGCGCACAGGCATTTTCTTACACCGGCGGTGGCCCCCGCCATGCTCAACGTCAGTATTATATCCTTTGCACTCCTGATTTCGCCGAGGCTTGACAACCCCATTCTAGGTGTAGCCTGGGGGGTTCTGGCTGGAGGTACGTTGCAGGTTCTCATCCAATGTCCACCCCTCCGAAACAGGGGTGTGATGCCGCGATTCAGCGGAGGTGTAGCGTCTCCAGGTGTCAGACGAGTGGCGGTTATGATGGGACCTGCGGCTCTGGGGGTCGCTGTCTATCAGGTCAATATGCTGGTGGACACACTTCTCGCTTCTTTTCTTCCCACCGGGAGCATCACTTACCTGTGGTATGGAAACCGCATGATGCAGTTTCCTCTTGGTGTTTTCGGTATTGCTCTGGCAACAGCTGCACTGCCCACCCTTTCCACCCAGTATTCGGAAGGTCGGACCAGCGATTTCACACAGACGGTTTCCCTCTCTCTCAGATTAACGGCTTTTATCGGAATTCCTGCAGCGCTCGGCCTCATAGCCCTGAGGGAACCCATTATCGCCACACTTTTCGGCAGGGGGGCATTTGGTGTTCATGATGTGTACGGCGCGGCATCAGCTCTTCTCTACTACTCTATAGGCCTGCCGTTTTTCATAGCCGTCAAGATACTCGGCCGAGCTTTTTTTGCCATGGAGGACACCCGTATCCCGTTCGCCGCCGCCGCTGCGGCTATGGTGGCCAACGTCGTTCTCAACCTGCTTCTCATGGGCCCCATGCTCCACTCCGGGCTTGCGTTGGCGACATCTCTCTCTTCAGTTCTCAATTTCGGTATCCTGGCGGCTGTATTCTCAGGGCGTGTCGACGGCAGTTGGGCGGGTAGGAGATTGACAGGTGAGATAGTGAAATCTCTGGTTTCCGCCATCGTGATGTCGGCAGTTGTGACCTGGGCAGCGGCAAAAGTTACATGGCCTGGCCTGGGAGTGACCACGGGTGTTCTTGGGCTCATCGGTTGTGTGCTCCTGGGGATTATTGTATACTCACTGGCGGCTTTAATACTCGGCTGCGATGGGATGGGAATGGTCAGGGAAAGGCTGCTCGGCAGAAAGCGCAGATAGGGATGCCCGGGTATTTTACTGTAAGATTTCCCCTCGGTCTGGTCGTTGTACATTACGATGAGCCCGGATCACTTCTGGGGATATCCTTCGATCTGGATGGTCGAACACCTGAATCTCCCTCTTCATCGGCTCTGGCCGGGGATCTGGACAGTTACCTGAAGGGCAATCCGGAACCCCTGGACCACTTTCTTGATCTTTCTTTTGCTTCTCCCTTTTCCCGTTCAGCCTGGACAGTTGCCAGGCAGATCCCATTCGGTACTGTGATGACATACGGAGACCTGGCCGGGAAGCTGGACAGGATAGGTGGGGCGAGGGCCGTTGGGCAGGCAATGGGGTCCAATCGGTTCCCCCTTCTTATACCCTGTCATCGGGTAGTGGCACGGGGAGGCGCTTTGGGTGGTTTCGGTTCGGGCCTGCGGTTAAAGCGCTGGTTGTTGGAACAAGAGGGTGTGTCTCTTTGAGAGCGCTGGTACAACGTGTCCTATGGTCAAAGGTTGAGGTGGAGGACATTCAGGTTTCAGCAATAGGCCCGGGATTGCTGGTTTTTCTCGGCGTGGACAAGGAGGATGGCCCCGAGGAGGTGGACTATCTGGCATACAAGGTGTCCGCCCTGAGGATCTTCGAGGATGAAGACGGCAAGATGAATCGCTCCCTGCTGGACACGGAAGGCGAGGCGTTGGTAGTTTCCCAATTCACTCTCCTTGCCGACAGCTCCAGCGGAAACCGGCCCGGGTTTTCCCGGGCCGCACCGGCCCGGAGGGCCAGAGAGATGTATGATCTTTTCATTGAACGACTGAAGGAAAACGGTGTCATAACCTGTGCAGGTATCTTTCAGACGGACATGAAGGTGACTCTGGCAAATGACGGGCCGGTCACGATCCTCCTGGAGTCGAAGTGAATTCAGGAGGATCTAGTGGAAAGGGGAAAGGGAGACGCGGTGAGAGGGAGAGTGGGCGCATGGGCGAGGGGGCGAAAGGACGGAGGTAAGCGATTGTCATCGCGAGCTGACTGGTTGGCGAAGCGATCTCGGTAAGATGAGACTGCCTCAGTCGCTGTGCTCCACGGGATTGCCACGTCACTCCTTTGTCATTCCTCGCAATGACAGGCGCTTGATTTTGTTTTGGAGTATAAAATCTGGAATTTTGAACCTTGAACATTTAACCTCGAACACACAACACAAGGAAAAAAACTATGATTCTGGAACATCTTATAGTCGGGCCTCTACAGTCAAACTGTTTTATAATTGGAGATGAACAAACCGGAGAAGCGGCGGTTATAGATCCGGGGGGAGATGGTGCAATGATACTGGAAAAACTCAGGGAGAAGCCCTGGAAGACAGTGGCGGTCCTGATAACACATACTCACTTCGACCACACGGCTGCCAGCGATGAGGTGGTCAAGGGAACCGGTGCGCCTCTGATGGTTCCTCGACTGGATGCCCCCATGCTGGGCCAGGCTGCCAACCAGGCGCGTATGTATGGTCTTGAGGTCAAAGATTCTCCACCGCCGGATCGCCTTCTGGATGACGGTGACACTGTTAATGTCGGCAAGGAGGTAATCACCGTCCTTTCGACGCCCGGACACAGCCTCGGGGGCGCGGCATACAGGACATCCATAGGCATTTTCCCCGGCGACACCCTTTTTGCGGGATCAATAGGCCGTACTGACCTTCCGGGCGGAGATTACGAGAGACTTATTCACTCAATAAAGGAAAAGATTCTCTCTCTGCCGGATGATACACCCGTTTACCCGGGGCATGGGCCTGCCACTACTGTAGGCCGCGAAAAGCAGATGAATCCGTTTTTGCAGGAATGATTATCAGGTTTCAGGTGTCAGGAGATTCGATGGGGAGATTAGGCGCATGGGCGCGGAGGCGAAATGGCGGGGGTAGGCGATTGTCATCGCGAGCTGACTGGCAGGCGAAGCGATCTCAGTGTGATGAGACTGCTGTGGTCGCTGGTTTTGCTCCCCGAGATTGCCACGTCGGCCACAATTTACTGGCCTCCTCGCAATGACCTGCGCTTACCCTTATGATTGGAAATCTGGAATCTGGAATTTTGAACAAGGGCCTTCAGGCCCGAAACGAGGTGCGCGATGTCTGACTTAACCGTGCTCAGAGGCAGAAGGATACTTCTCGGTATTACAGGTGGGATCGGGGCCTACAAAAGTGCTGAGTTGGCAAGGAGCTTTATTCGCCACGGTGCCCAGGTTTCTGTTGTCATGACTCAAAGTGCCACGCGCTTTATTTCACCCCTGACCATGGAGGCACTCACTCACAATCCTGTAGGTGTTGATCTTTTTTCGCTCAGCGATGAGCGTGCCATCAGCCATATCGAAAGGGCACGATGGGCGGATATTATGGTCGTTGCCCCCGCGACGGCCAATTACCTTGCAAAATCAGCATTGGGTATCGCCGATGACCTGGTAACCACCATTACACTGGCTGCCGATTGTCCACAGGTCGTCGTGCCGGCCATGAACTCCGTAATGTGGTCACACTCCGCTGTACAGGAAAATCTGGAAAAGATCCGGGCAAGGGGCGTCATCTCAGTATCACCCGGTTATGGAGAGCTTGCATGCGGTGAGGAAGGTCCCGGTAGAATGGCCGACATTGAACTGATCGTATCTGCCGCGGCCGGATGTCTTCAGAGTGGAGATCTTTCAGGAATCAGGGTCCTGGTGACCGCGGGTCCCACCAGAGAGACCATAGACCCTGTTCGGTTCCTCTCTAATCGATCAAGCGGAAAGATGGGGTATGCTCTCGTCCGGGCTGCTGCCGAGCGGGGCGCGGAGGTTGTTTTGATCACGGGACCAACCGCTCTTGAAAAACCCGATCGCGCAACCGTTTTGGAAGTCATCACCGCAGAGGAGATGTTGATGGCCACAAAGACTGAAATAGAACAGTGCGACTGGTTGATCATGTCCGCAGCTGTGTCCGATTTTAAACCCGCTGCACCCCTCGGAAGCAAGATCAAGAAAGAGGGTAAGGAAAAGCTCGTGCTTGAATTGACGCCCAATCTGGACATACTGAAGGAATTGAAGCCGCACAAGGGCACGAAACTTTTTGTCGGGTTTGCCGCCGAGACTCAGGACGTCCTCGAGAACGCCAAAGCCAAGCTGGAATCAAAATCTCTGGATATAATTGTTGCCAACGATGTGACCCTTGAAGGATCAGGGTTCCAGTCAGACAATAACAAGGCCCAGATCATAGGCCGTGACGGTAGCCTGGCCGACCTTCCCCTCCTTCCCAAACGGGAGCTCGCTGATAGAATCCTGGATAATGCTCTTGGAATCTGGCAGTCATCGGGATAAAACCTCTGAATTGTGTCTGATCTTCGAAGAATATATATGGAATCCATTGGATTGGATTATCTTCCCCGGGGAGAAGCGGTCGGCAGTGGCCCCGATCCCGGCAGAGCCCTTGATGACCTGAAGGAAGCCATCTCGGATTGTCACCGATGTCCCTTGGGGGATAACAGGACAAATCTCGTATTTGGTGTTGGAGATCCGCAAGCCGACCTGGTGTTTGTTGGCGAGGCGCCGGGACGTGACGAGGATCTTAAGGGGGAGCCTTTCGTCGGTAAGGCGGGTCAGATGTTGACCCGGATTATCAGAGCAATGGGCCTGGAACGGAATGACGTTTACATCTGTAACGTAAACAAATGCCGTCCTCCGGGGAACAGGGATCCTCTTCCCTCGGAGGTTCAGGCTTGTAGCCCGCTTCTTCTCAGACAGCTTGAGATCATCTCACCGACGGTCATATGCGCTCTCGGAAGTTTTGCCGCACGCACTCTTCTCATGACTGAAACGCGGATCTCCCAACTCCGCGGCAGATTCCACACCTTCAACGGCATCCCCCTCATGCCTACGTATCATCCCTCCTTTCTCCTGCGTAATCCTCATGCGAAGAAGGAGGTCTGGAAGGATATGCAGATGATCATGGAAATCATGGGTCTTCCCGGAAAATCGGGTGATTGATTGAAAAGAAGAATAGTAGCTTTCTTTCTGATCCTGGTTCTTGCCGGCGCTACGGTGGCTGTAAAGGTTCTCAGTAGTCCGAAGGTGGAGGCGATAATCAGGAGAGTTCTGATTCAACAGGCAGAGAAGCATCTCGGTGTGGGTCTTGAGATCGGTGAACTCGAGTACAACACTTTTCTGACAACAATTACTCTGGAGGGAGTCACTCTCAATGATCTTCAGGGAAACAGGGAGG